>JAYRWZ010000275.1:0-3242 GCA_041917875.1 Chloroflexota bacterium
CAACTTTGTTGCAATCTTGAATGACTGGGATACCGTGAGTGGTGAAGGTGAATTCCCCGGAGGATAAGTTGATGTCATACCAGAGGATCGTATCGAATTTAAGGTATTGACTGATGCAATCGTAGATGTTGTATAAATCATTGTAGAGTTTGCCCAGCGTAGCACTGTGCCTGTAACGAATGGCATCGCTTAATCCATCCAATGTTGAACGCATTTCGGCAATTTCTCGGCGCAATTGTACAAGGTTCACAGCATCGCCAACATCAGTGGATTGTGTTACTTGCTGTATCTCGCGTTTTTTCAACTCATTGCGTTTTGTGGACGAAGTACGTTTTCGCGTCGGGGCAGTTTCTTCTTTTTCGGGTATGCTTTCCTGTGACTCACGTTTTTCGGACAAAGAATAAGCTGATTGTTCTTCATTCGTTGCAACGATTTCCACTATGTCACCTTCGGAACTTTTTACCGTGCGAGTCGAAAGGATAATTGCATCGTCGCCTAGTTCCTTACGCATCAATTCAAGCCCGTCCTTCATACTTGGGGCAAGGTATTTTTTCATTTTCATAGTCAGTCCGTCACTTACTCTTTGTCAATAATGGTATTCTGAATGCGAAAATTACTACTTTTTATCATTGTGGAGCATAAGTTTTTGCTCAAAACTTGAAACTTTACCAATACTTTGCTTTGCAGTCATGAGAAATGAGCACTATTGAAGTGCATATATTCTCGCCGTGTTTGTGAAATTACAGTGAAGATTCAATGAATCGTTGAATACCGCTTTCTATGAAATAATGGTACCGTTTTCAACCCTTATCAATTTTGTATCGAGATGTGATGGTACGCCATGAACAATATGATATTGATCGGTTGCAGTAATGAACACTTGCGCACCCGTTTCAATGACCGTGCTCAAAACATTGGCTGTGCGGTTCCCATCAAGTTCGCTAAAAATATCATCATACAGTAAAATGGGTTTCTCTTGTCTTTGTGCGAAAAGATATTGAAACTCTGCATACTTCAAAGCAATTAATAATGATTTATGCTGTCCTTGTGATGCATAATCTCTAGCTTCACCATTGTGGATGCCAATAAAAATATCATCCTTTTGAGGACCGAATAAAGTAGTTCCGCGCCGAATTTCTTCATTGCGACATTTTATTGCAATGTCGTGAAACAGGTTCAATAATTCTTTTTTTGTTGTAGAAGAATTGATTGTCACTTTGGGCAAAGTTTTTGCCTGATACTGTAAAGATACTGCCTCTTTGCCATTAGAAACTCTTGCGTATGCTTCCGTAAAATAGGGCATAAATTCTTCGATAAAAACGAAACGTCGAGCAGTTATTTCTGTTGCCGAAGCTATGAAACTATCTGTCCAAAGATCAAGCATCACAGTGTCTAAATATCCTGTTTTCTTAGCAGACGCCAATAAGTCGTTTCTTTGTTTTATTATTCTTTTAAGAGCAATTGCCTCTTCAACATAACGTTTGCTGCATTGTGAGAGGAGTGCATCAATAAATCTGCGTCTGTCATCGGGTGCTCCGAAGGTTATGGCTTTATAATCCGGCGATAATATCACTACAGGCATTTCACCGATGATATCTTTTGGAGAAAGCGAATCACCAATCGAAGATGAGATATGTTTGCGTCCACCTGCGCTAAACGACACTGTTACGGAGTATGGAACTTGTAAATCAGTTTGTGCTTTGGCATGCACCGAATACTCCGATTTTGTACTGTTGATGAGTAAGCTGTCAGGTGTAGGGAGAAAACTTTTCGATAGTGATGCTATTGAGATTGCTTCTAAAATTGTGGTCTTACCGGCACCATTTTGCCCAAGAATGATATTCATCTCCGGCGAGAAGACTGTTTCGGTATCAGTATGATTTCGTAAAGAATGTATGCGTAAAGTAGTAACTCTCATTGTGTTGCTATGCCGATGACAAGATTTTTTGAACACATAACGTATATGAATGGTTTCTATTCACTTTTTTTCAGTATTTTGGTAAATTAAATTCTTACAATTAGGGAGTTTTCCATGAGAAATGTAGTCTTGGTGCTGTGCGTTGTATGTGCGGCATTTAGTTTCGGAGGGTGTAGTAACGATGAATCACCTACTAATACTAACAATAACAATTCGAGTACAACACATGCATCGGCAACCATTGACGGAACAACCACATTTTCAATTCCGATTGGGGTAAACTCGAGGGCTATCGGTATTTATATCCGTTCTGAAAATGCGGTGAATTGCGTATGTGCCGAAGGAGAAAAAATTTTATCTGTAAATGTGTTTGGAGGAAGTACCGGCACTTTCCCATTTTTGGACGATGGCAATACAGGAACGCGATGGGCTCAGATTTCATTGGATAACTCATCTTCGGACAGGTCCAATTCTGTTGCCGGTGAAGGAAGTGTCACAATTACAAAATTTGGAGCTGTCGGAGAAAAAATAGAAGGGACTTTCTCCGGTAAATTTATAACATTCAAAGGTGAAATTAAAGTTGTTACTAATGGTACATTTTCTGCAATACGTGCAGCAGATATAGACTGATTTTTTTTAATTTTTGTGAGTGCTTTATGAAAAACAAAGTTTTAGTTAGTGTGTGTGTGGCTACATTTCTTTTTGCCGGTTGTGGGGCAAGTGAAAAAGTAGAGCAATTAGAAAATGCGATGAAAGTTGTGCAAAATGCAGATGAAATTGCAGATCAAACGACTGCTAATAATGATTTGGCGCAAAAGAGAATGGAGGAACGCAGACAAAGAGGTGACACCTTGGCAATGCCGTATAAAAAATTGCAAGAATATTTACCCAGTGCGCCTTCCGGTTATACAGCCGAAGCACCTGCCGGTGAAAGTATGAATATGCCCGGTGCATCGTATTCACAAGCGCGTATCCGTTTTACAAAAGGAAATGATGAGATTACTGTTACCTTAATGGATTATAATCAAGCATATGCAATTTATCAAGGTGCTGTTGCAGTTTGGGGACTGGGGATGGAATTTGATAATGATACAGAGACTGCAAAAGGGTATAAACTTCCGTATGAGTTGAGTGGTGGCTGGGAGCGATTCGAAAAAATGTCGAAATATGCGACATTATCATTGGGCATAGGATCACGTTTTTTTGTTGAAATTAAGGCAAGCAATCAAACAAATACCGATTTTGTTAAATCGGTAGCACAGTCTATGAAATTAGAAGAGTTATCGAAAATGTAATTGCCTTTATTGATAGTAATAAAAAAGGG
>JAYRWZ010000276.1:0-2463 GCA_041917875.1 Chloroflexota bacterium
CTGTTGATGATGAAATTATCAGTACAAACTTATCTGCAGAGTTTAATTTTTCACAACTTTCTTCAATCCAACAGATGTTGGGCGTAAAAAGATTGATGTTTCAAGCAAAACTGGATACATTTGAATATGCACGAATACAACATGTTTATGTGATGCCAAAACCACGCAATAGACTGTTACAACGTGGAGTAACATTAAATACTTTGTTAAATATTTTCCTTGAAACATATCCGTTAAATGGTAATTATAATTACGAGGTTAACTGGGGCGATTCTTCGGTGACAAAGTACTCCGGTAGTTCACAACAGCAAGTTGAACATATCTACAAATCAATTGGTGCCTATCGTATTGTGGTGCACATCAGAGAAACAATGAGAAAAAGTGAAGTATATGATACATTAAATACTGTTGTTTTTCCGGACAATCAAAGAGATTTTGTCAATCCGACATTAAGCGCAGGAGAATCCATTGTCATGCAGACTTATGGTGTGGACAGTAAAATGTGTATTTTTTCTATGACAGGCACATTAATTCGACAATGGGAATATAAAGGAAATGCTCTTCATGAAGAAATATGGAACTTAGAAGATGAGTATGGTAATCGCATAGCGGCAGGTATGTATTATATAGTGTTTAAGAATGAAAACATACAGTCTTCGGTTATTCCTGTTATAATTATGTATTAGTGAAAAATAAAATGATTACATTAAAGCGTCTGATGCCGCATACGCCGATGACCAAGCCCATTGAAAATTATAGCCGCCGAGCCAGCCGGTGACATCTACAACTTCTCCTATGAAATATAATCCTTTTATTTTTTTTGATTCCATTGTTTTTGAAGATAATTCATCGGTGGAAACACCTCCGCCCATAACTTCTGCTTTTGCAAAGCCCTCAGTGCCACCGGGCATTATTTCCCATTCAGTAAGATACGGGATAATTTTATCCATTTCTGATTTCGTATATTGTTTCAATGATTTGTGCAGTTGATGATATGAACAAATAAATTTGGCTAATCTTTGCGGCAAAACATGTGAGAGTACAGTCGCCAAAGATTGATCTCTGTACTGCGGGTTTTGCAATAACTCATGTAATGACATAGTCGGGAAAAGATTCGTAGTAAAGGGATTTTTGCCTTGGCAGTATGATGAAATTTGTAAAATAGCAGGTCCGCTTAAACCTTTATGAGTAAATAATAAATTTTCTTTAAAATGTGCAGTTTCTGTTGAGGTTTCCACATACACGGATAATCCGGCTAAATCCGCCCAATGCTTGTCATTATGATCCCATAATAGTGGAACTAAAGCAGGGTAGGGGTTAATAATCTTCAATCCAAACTGCCGTGCAATGCGTAAGCCGAAATCAGTTGCTCCCATCGCTGGAATTGCTGTTCCACCACAAGCAATTACCACTTTTTTGGACATAATATCACCACTCACAGTTTGAGTAAAAAAGATATCATCCTTTTCAATGGATGATATTATGACCCCTGTTCTTATTTCTACTCCCGAATCTGCACATTCCTTCAGAAGCATTGCAATAATATCTTTCGACGATCTGTCACAAAAGAGTTGCCCTAAGGTTTTTTCATGGAATGGTATATGATGCTTTTTTACTAAGGAAATAAAATCATTTGAAGAGTATCGCGCTATTGCGGATTTGTGAAAATGCGGGTTTTCGGAAATATAATTTTCGGGACGGACAGACTCATTTGTAAAATTACATCTGCCACCGCCTGAAATGCGTATTTTTTTTCCAACGCTTTCCCCATGTTCTAATACGACCACGGACGCCCCTCTTTTTGCGGTATTGAAAGCGCAGAAAAGACCCGCCGCCCCACCGCCTATTATACAAACATCATACGATTTGTCCATTTATTTGAACTTTACAGTAATATCAACACGCCTTTGTTGTGCTTTTTCTTCTTCTGATAAATTCTTTCCTCTTACAAGTTCATTTCCAAAACCTTGCAAGCGCATTACAGCATTGATATTGTTTTTTTTCAAGAATTCAAGAATACTTTCTGCTCTTTTCTCCGAGAGTGTTTTATTATACTCGTCTGTTCCAATGTCGTCTGCATATCCATCAATGTATATTTCTCCTTTTGTATCCTGAAGTGCTGCAAGTAGTGCTGTGATTTTCTGTAACTCTGATGGTGATGGTTGTGATGAATTGTTTGCAAAATATATGTTATGTGCAATATATTCTCGTTTCGGGTTGAAATATTCTTTTGTTGGTTGTACCGATTCATGTAAACATACAAAATATATACCTTCTATATCATTCTCTTTGCTGCTTGAAATAATACAAGCGGTGTCACCTGATGAAGTTAAAGAAATGGAGTTTTCAGAGCGTCCTGTATTGATGCGAGAACCTAAGTTGATGGGTTTTGACCATTTTTTCCATGATTCATCTAATCGTTTTGACATATACAGATCATCGCTGCCAAAACCTCCTGTTCTA
>JAYRWZ010000277.1:0-3272 GCA_041917875.1 Chloroflexota bacterium
GACTTATGTCAAACCCGACTTATGTCAAACCCGACTTATGTCAAACCCGACTTATGTCAAACCCGACTTATGTCAAACCCGACTTATGTCAAACCCGACTTATGTCAAATTCTTTCGCAGAAATGTTTGTATGCTTTTCGTGCTGTTTAATTTAACTGCCTTTGAAGTGCTATCGCAACAGTATTATAATTTCCCTCATTATGATCCTGTTCCTGTTCCAAATTATGTTAATAAGGATTGGAAACCCACAGGATTAACGCCTACGATTAACCCAGAGATCACGAATTCATTCGCTCATTCATTCAATTCACAGTTACGTGTTATAAAGAACCCAACTGTTTTATGGGAAAAAAGTGGAGGTGTTTTTCTCTCAGCGACTGCTGAGCCAACAACTCTAAGTAGTTTTTATCTTCAAGATTTTACGTACAGAATGGTTGCTCGTACCAGTTTTAATGATATTGCATATATACCAAAAGATGCTCTATGGCGACTTTATCTACGGATAACAACCGGTACTAATAATCCAGTAAAGGATTATATAAGCTCATTTGATACTCTTCCGGCTATACAGGATTCTATTTACTCTTTTATATTCTCTCCCCCTGCTAATCCCGGAGATCCTCCTTTACCTAGAGTATATGAGCATGTCCGTCCGGGATTATTAATTGTTGCCGGTCAATATACCACAATGCCGGATATTAGTTGCGGTGGTACAAATCCGGTACGTGATAATGCTGCAATCTATGTTATTGATGCAGGTTCTTTACAACCACTGCGAATGTTCAAATTTTTCCAATGCAGCGGTGCTCCGGACTTCGTAAAAACATCCAATTTTACGGCTATCCGTTATTTAGATGGCATTGATCGTTTCGTGGCAGTTGGATCTTGTGAAAATTTTGAATACAATACTGATATTCTCTCTTTTTCAGGGGATTTATTATATCTACTGTGGGATAATATACCCCAAACAGATGCACATACACACAGATACGATATAAAAGAGCCATACGTTGATGATTATCCGGAGAGATTATCATGTCTTGACGTTGCTACGGGCGTGGATTTGCGATACTTTAAAAAACCGGTTCCTCCTAACCCTGTCGGTTCTTATTATACAGACCAAGGAGCAATTATGGTTTCTGCTTATTTGACCAATACTCGAAGTGAAGAAGTAAGTGTTATTTTGCGTTTGAATCATGATGGTAGTCCTCATCCTACTTATCCGGGTAGAACAAAAATGACTCCTCCCAATCCTTCCAATAATCGTGCTCATGCTGTCAGTTTTCTCACCGATGAAGTTAGTATATGGCAAGATGATCCGGCTGAATTAGGAGTGACAGGTTATATAAGAGCTAATCAAGTTGATAATATCTATATTGCTAAATTTAACCAAATGGCTATTCCCATTGCCGATAAAAGATATCCTATCAATAATACTATCACCGAAAAACCCGGTTTCAGCATTGTGTCAACAGGTGATGGCTATGCTGTCACAGGAAGATATCAAGCGTTAAATGCTACTCGTGAACATTTATCGTATCTGCGCGTTGATAATGCTCTTGATAGAATTGAACATACTATTTTTCCATTTTTGGCTACTAATCCTCCTAATGATCCGAACCCACAATCGTATGGACAACGTATGCGCTTTACGAATGGATCCGGTTTAATACTGGGTGGCACCTCATCATCAGCTAATTTTGGTAACTGTTATTGTGATGGTATTGACACCAGTTGTTTTTGCCCATCACCCTCAATTAATTGTACGCAAGAATGGAGAAGCTTTACGAAAGATCCATTAACCTTAACGGAACCAAACTCAAGTCCAACAAATTGTCACGAAGATATAAATAGTCAATCAATACCCTTTTCAGGTATTTGGTGGGACATGACAGCGTGCAATCTTGCTAAAATGAAACCGAAATATGATGTTTGTCATACTCCATTGCCTAATGGTTTACGTGCAAAACTTTATAATATTAAAGGCACTAATTGTAAAGGTCCATATTGCGGTCAACAATAATACTTATTATTTAAAATACTCATACCATACATCAAAGGAAATATTATGAAAACTCTATTGCGATTATTCGTATTTTTTATTTTTACCTCAGCTTTCTATGCAGAAGAAGTTCCCATTGCAATAACTCATTTTTATGGAAATTTTGCATCTTTTGGTTCATATACTCGATTAATTATGGAGCAAGCATCATCGGATTTATATCTGCTTCAAGAAGGACACATATCAACTTTAACTGATGAATCAGATGGTGATGGTCTATACGGAAGAGCAAAAGAAATAAAAGAGGGAAATACTCTTTTTACGCATTTCAATGGGGTTCGTTCAATGTATCCCGGGGAAAAAAATGTACCGTCTGTGTTTTATGATACGACCAAATTACAGCTGAAATGGTATAAAAAATATGAAGAAATCAATGCGTCATTCTTTCCGATGGATTTTTATATTCTTAATAAAAACATGGTGATCATTGATTCCATAAGACTCCTTATTTTGAGAAGCCGTGTACCATATTCTCCTGATGATATGGCGCAGCAAAAAGAAATGAGAAAATATATTGACCCAAATCAAAAAACACTCATTAAATATCAGATTAGTAGTATTGATGATTGGAATGTGAGGTATGATGGTGGTAATCTCACATACGAATCAGAACGAGAAGGCGACACCTTAATTTCAGCACAAAGTATTTCTCATCGGTGGATACGCGATTCTTTAGGGGAGAAATTTTATGATCCATTCGGAACGAAATGGGATAATTTTAATCGTGAATTTGCCCATCTTTATGATAATTGTATTGTAAGCCACAGATATCCCGGATGCAATTATAATTGTAGTCACCACAATGGTGTGGGCTGGCAAATGATGACGCGCCGCCATATAGCAGTACATAATGCCGCCGCCGCGGCTAATTTCCGGAAACTCACCGTTATTGGTAATAATGGCGATAAGCGCCGTTATGGACGGGGTCTGTGGACAGGTGTTGAAGATACGATACCCGCAACAGATAAAGAAATAGAATTGTACAGGGCATTGATGTGTATCTGTCCTACCTTACCCATAAAACAAGATTTGGTGTTTAATGATTTGACTACTGTGGAAGATAATACATCTTTGATAGAAAGCAAGGTATTTCCGAATCCCGCTTCGCGTCATTTTACTGTGCAAGCGCAAGCATTCACGCAACTCTCTGTCTATGATGTTCTGGGCACTCTGATAGAAAAATCCATTATTGATGGCACGGGGCAATGGA
>JAYRWZ010000278.1:0-7022 GCA_041917875.1 Chloroflexota bacterium
ACGTGCTTCAAAAACCGGCGAGGATATACTGAGCGATTCGAGTAATGCTACTATTTCCTTTGTTACTTGCTTGGAAATTTTCTCTCTTTTCTTTTTGAGTATTTCTGCAATATCTGAAAGCTCTTTTGTTATATGGTCAATTTGCAATTCTACTTTGTGAATAAGTGCCGTGAAATCTTCATTGTTTTGTAATTCGGATGATAATGATTCCATTATATCATAGGCATTATCAACGGAGCCGTATTTTTTTTTCAGCCGATTTAACTGTGAAATTCTTTCTCGTACAATGGTGATTCGTTCTGCATCGAAATCAATATGGGAGCTATATCGTTGAGCAAACAAAGCCGTTTCTTCTAAGGAAACTAAAGCGGTTTTACATTCAGTAATATAGCCCGAAAAAGAGTTATCATATTGTACTAAATCTTCGAGCATTGTGATTGTTTTCGCAATTGAGTCACCTATATTTTTATGATCATCATAAAATAATTGATGAATATCTTGGCAATGGGAGTAAATTTTTTCGTGGTTTTCTATGCGCAGCAACTCTTGATGTAAATCTTCAAATTCGTTTTTCTTTGGGTTTATGGCTGATAGCTCCTGTAACTGAAACTTTTTATATTCTCTAAGAGATCGCAATTCTTGTTCATTGTTGATAAGATTTGAGCGTTTTTCAATAAGTAGAATAAGTTCATTATACTTTGAGTTGAACGACTTGGTCAGCTCACTTAAGCCGCCAATGCTATCCAAAAGCCGTAAATGTTCTTCGACACGGAAAAGAGATTGGTGTTCATGTTGTCCATGAAAATCAACGAGCAATTCACCGAGTGATTTGACTAAAGAGTACGGAGCAGGGGAATCATTGACAAAAGAGCGCGATTGTCCTTTGGAGGTAATCTCACGACGGATGATGACTTCATCAAGATGCACATCATAGTCTTTGCTTTGCAGAAGTATGTTAATATCGGGGTTAGCGACGATGTCGAACCTTCCTTCAACGATGGCTTTCGCCGAGCCGGAACGAACCAAATCCGATGAAGCACGTTCACCAAGAATGAGCATAAGTGCATCTACAATAATAGATTTACCGGCACCGGTTTCGCCTGTGATAATCGTGAGGCCTGACGAAAAAGTCAGTTCAACAGATTCTATAAGTGTAAAGTTTGAAATTGTCAGATGTTTAAGCATAACCTTAGAATAATGGGCAAAATTATCAAAAGTCAGCAATACAACATAAAAAAAGGTCATGAAAAAATTCATGACCTTTTAAGTTAAGGAAAAATTTGTGCATTATTTCGCAATGACGAATGGAATTCTTACTGTTTGTCCGTTGATAGTGGCAACAGCAGTGTAAGCACCATTCGATAATGAACTTGTGTTTACATTGACTGTGTTTGTACCATTCTGTACAGCTTTTTCCATAGATTGAACACTTTGACCAAGTGCATTAACAATTGAGATGTTGGTTGTTGACTCGATTGTTGATTCAAATGAGAGTGTTACGGAATTGCCTGTGCTTGGATTCGGTGTTGCAAATGAAGTAGATAGTGCGTTGTCAAATTCTTCTGCACTTGTCGTTGAACCAAGTAGTAAATAATTATAAGCAAGCGATAGAAGATCTTCTCGTAAACTTGCAGAAGCAATTGCTAATGGACTGAAGCCCATATACACAATGCGACGACCATCTTTTTCATTGCGTACTGCCGCGATATTGTCTTTTTGGTCATCAAAATAAAGTGATGCAACCGATTTACTGTTTGGTCTCAACAACATACTTTCTGTGAAGAGAGAATAGGTGCTATTTGCTGTTGAAGTGTTACATTTTACATAGAACATATCACCGATAGGATCAGCTTCAATACCAGTAAGCGTGAAAGCAGTAAGAACATTACCACTATAGCGTTGTGTCATTTCATTAAGAGTGATGCCAAGTTCTTTTTCATAAAAATCACGGGCAGCGTCTGTTGAATATTTATCTTCAGAACCATAGGTAGCTGACATTGCAGCTAAACTCGTTACAAGTACATGTTTTTTATTATTGATTAAGTTTCCAATAATATCCATCGGTGTACCTTCGACATCTGCTTCATCCAATGCATAACCTTCCAAGTTGAAAACGCCCATTTCTAATTTATCCATCGGTAAATTTTTCATGATTTCCGTATTCATTGGAATTGCAACAGATTTGTTCATGAGATTATCATTTGTTGTCATTGCCTTATAGGTAGAGTTAAGAAGAAAATCTGAACTTGTTCCGGCAAAAACGGCATAACGTGCATTGTCACTCATTACCCAGTATGAAGTTGAGTTTGGACGAGAGAAACCGTCGGTAATATTTTGAGGAGTTGATTTGATGATAATGGGAAGACAAGCTGCAACATTATCAGCTTTGACGATCAACTCAATGTTTGCAGTACCTTTAGCAGGTACAGTAACAACAGATTCTTTAAGTGAAACATTCCAATCAGATGGAATTGAAGTGGTGTTTGTAATTTCTAATTTTACTTCAATTGCTTTATCGCTGGAGTTGCTAAGTGTACCAGCAGAAGTTGTGTTTTCGCCTGTAGTAACTGTTCCGCTAACTTTGCTCATTGCAATCGGTGCAGAATATACCGGCATATTGGAAAGAGGTGCTTCAGCGGCATTAAGGATTTCACCTTTTTTCAGATCTACGTCAGAAAGCTGCGCCACAACGACATATTTAACATGATAAGGTTTATAGTTTGCAGGAACTTTGAACGTATAAGAATATTCTGCAACATCACCTTTTTTTGTAGAAGAAATAGAACTTGCAGTGCCAGCTGCGCCACCTAACACTTTACGGACAACTTCTCTGTGCTGATATCCGACAATGGTCGGTGGAAGAGAATAATACGGGTTTCCTACAAAATTAGCATTACCGCTAAGAAAGTTTTTCTGGTCATATTGAGCACCTGTACCTGAAACACTGTCTTCTATGACATAAAGATTAAAGCGAACGTCTCCGGTAACATCCTTTAAAAAAGTAGCAGTCACATTGATTGTAGAATTGCCTGTAGCAAAATCATATTGAATGTTTTTAAAACCAACTTCGACTGATGGCTCAATTTGGAGTCTGCGTTCTACTGCTTCTTCCCATTTATCTCTGCCGATACCAATTTTACCATTACTTTGCGTAGCAGTTGATAAGTCTTCCATAAATGCTCTGTCCACACCACCGGCAGGATAATATGGGATAACTTGTGCCGATAATGCAGAAGTTAAGCTTTTATCTTCCATAGCATCACCTTGGTGAATCTTAACACCGATAAACCTGTCGCCATACTTTTCTTCCATAGCTTTCATGACGACCGAACCATCAACACACCAACCGCACCAAGCACCGGTGTATTGCTCCATGAGAACGACTTTTTTACCCGTTTGTGCATTTGCACTGAGTAACATTGATGCTGCCGCCGCGGCGGAAACGAAATAAGAAGCAATTTGCTTCATAGAACACCTTATTGAGTTTGTGAATAAAGTTTAACCTAAACAGATACGTAAAAATAGCACTTTTTTTCATACTGATATTAACAAATTGTAATTTTTTAACAAAAAAAGCCACAAAACGTAAAAATTTGCCACTTTTTTTTGTTACAAAGCGAAAAAAAAGGCATCTTTGCATTTAGTATCTGACTTCACCCATTAACTAGCGCGGATTGTTATGAAAAATTTGTACTCGTTTGTGATTCTTACTGTGTTCTTTGCTTCGAAGGTTGTTCTCTGTTCACAAGAGATAAAACCTCGAAACGGCTTTATAGAAAACAAGGGACAATGGCACAAGAATGCACTGTTTTTGACACATACCAATGATGGCGATGCATGGATTACCACATCGGGCATAGCTTTCTCATTTACACAAAGTACTGCTGTACTTACTAAGAAAAACTCAGAGCTTTCGCTCAAGAAAAAAAGTATCGAGATTGTGCGTAAAGTTCATGCAATACACATGGATATGGTCAATAGTACCTTCAAAGCATCCAATGTGCAAACTTTAGAAACGATGCCCGGCATTCAACATTATATACTCGGTAATGACCCTAAAAAATGGCAAAAAGATGTTCGTACATTCAAAGAAGTTCGTATCAACAATCTTTATAAAGGTATAGATGCTCGTTTTTATCGCGAGGGCGGTTCGATGCGTTATGACTTTATTGTTGCACCTCATGCCAATCCCTCACTTATACGTTTTACGCTCAAAGGTGCAAACTCGTGGACTGTCAATTCATCAGAGAATGTTCTTTCAATAAAGACAATTCACGGCGAGTATCATCATGCCGGACTCAAGGCATTTCAGATTATCAATGGTAAAGAAGTAATAGTGCCTTGTTTTTTTGTGAAAACAGGGAATACCGTGCACTTTGATGTGCAAAGAAAAGATGAAAATGTTCCTCTCATCATTGATCCTATAATCTATTCGACATTTCTCGGTGGTTCGGGCGATAATGAAGTGGTAAACGATGTTGCGGTTGATGTCAATTTCAGACAAAAAGAAGAAGCGTATTATGTGGGCACGACAAGTTCACCTGACTTTCCTATTCGTCCGGGAGTCAGAACAATCAAAGGTCAAGATGCCTTTCTCGCAAAATTCAGTAAGTTGAGTGGTGTGCCTGTTTACACGACATTTATCGGTGGTGATAATGTGGAAGAAGGTTTTGGTGTTGCTGTTGATTCAAAAGACAGACCTTGGATCTGTGGCTCAACTCGTTCCACGAATTTTCCGAATCCCGGCAGTCTGGGCGGGTTTTTACAAGGTACGCAAGACGGTTTTATTTTACGATTGAACAATGCCGGCAGTGCACCGGAGATGGGGAAATATGTCGGTGGTACGAGCAGCAGTGAAACTCTGCGAGCTATAGTTGCTGATGCAAGTAATAATGTCTATGTGGTAGGAAGTGCAGGAACAAATTTCCCCACATCGCCGAATAATGTCTATAAACGAACAAATCCTTTAGTCCCACCACCAATTCCGGGTGGACCGGACGCTGAGATAGATGATGCTTTAGTCGGAAAATATGCAGAAAATGGTACACAGATTTGGGCGACTTATCTTGGCTCGGCTTCTACTGTGGACATTGGCGAAGACATAAAACTTGATAAAGGAACATCTCAGCCAATAGTCTCTGTGACGACACTGGGTACCGGCTATCCGGTAACTGCGGGAGCCTTGGGGAGTCCCGACCCCGACGGACAAGCTGCGGATATTGGTATAACAAAATTTAATGCTTCGGGAACTGCTTTGGCTTGGTCGGCAGTAATCGGCGGCAGTTCTAATGAAACAAATTCTAAAATTGATATAGATGTTGGCGGCAATGTCTATTGCGTGTGCGGTACTATGAGCTCTAATTTTCCGATGCGAACACCTATTCAAGGTACGATGGGAAGCGATATTGATATTGCAATTTTTAAATTAAACTCCGGGGGTGCTTCCTTAGGATATTCAACCTATTGCGGTGGTTCGGAGACTGAAATTCCGGGCGATATAGCTGTTGATGCGACATTAAGAGTCTATGTTGCATTTGCTTCCAATTCAACTTCGCTCGGTTCATTTTTAAATGCTTCTACGGCGTATCAACCATTGCCAGTACAAGGTGTGGATGGTGCATTGGTTCGATTAACTTCCCAAGGACAAGCCGATTATGGTACATATTTTGGCGGCAATGGCACTGAGTTTTTCCATGCGATAGCTGTTGATGTACGCGGTAATGTTTATATTGGAGGCAAATCTGCTTCTACTGACTATCCGTTAAAGGATGCCTTCGACACAGAAGTTAATGCACCCGGTGGCGATGCAATTGCAACAAAGTTTTGCATTTCATTAAGCGAACCCTGCACAATCACTTTTGATGCAACAGGGGAAGCGGTGAATAAAACAATTTGTGAGGGTGAAGAAGTACAAATCGGTCAATTAGCTTCGAATGCAAAAGATCGCGTCAGCTATGAATGGGTCGTCGAAAATCCTTTCACGGGCGGAAGTATTCTCAATCCGGCTGATCCGCGACCATTTGTGAAGCCCACTGCAACCTCGAAGTATATTTGTACTGCATATGATGGTGCTTGTTGCCCCGTAGTGTCTGAAGTTACGGTCACTGTGTTGCCTGCTCCGAAAGTTACTTTAGGCAATGAGATAATTATTTGCGAAGGCGAATCGCGAGTCATTGGTAATATTGCTACGGGAGGTTCCGGTAATTACTCTTATTCATGGGAACCAAAGGTAAATATTTCCGATCCGAATGCTCCACAACCGACGGTTACACCGAAAGTCAATACTGTCTATCGGGTGACGGTTACAGATATTGGTGCAGAAAAGCCGTGTGTGACGAAAGCAGAAATTAAGATTACTGTCAATCCAAAACCGGTTATTGATGCAGGTGAGAATAAGACAATTTGTGCAGGTGAAGGCAAAGTTATTGGTCGTAAAGCAACCAATGGAACACCGCCGTTTACATATAAGTGGTTGCCTGAAAACGGGTTAGATAATCCCGGCAGTGATAGCCCTATAGCTTCGCCCTCAAAATCACAAATGTACACCGTCACTGTAACAGATAGTAAAAATTGTGTTGCACTTGATTCTGTCTTTGTGGCAGTTAATCCCGAAATACTTTCAACACTTGCTTCAAGCGTTACTATTTGCGCAAATCAAGATTATACCATTAAATCAGGAATACGAGGAGGCAAGGGAACACTTAAAATATTATGGGAGCCGGCAACGGATTTAAGCAGTCGCTTTGTTGCTGAGCCTGTAATAAAAAAATCAATTCCGGGTGTATATCCTTACACCGTTACAATTACGGATTCTAATAATTGTACATTGAAAAAAAATATAACGATAAATGTACGTGAGGGTGTGACACTCACTGCATCAAAACCGATTCTTGATTTTGGCGCTTTATCAAGTTGTGTTTCATCAAAACTTGATTCGATAGAAATAACTAATAATGAAAAGGAGACTATTGCATTTACAAGTGTCGAATCTGTGACAGGTGATTTTGTTTTTGCCGGGCAAT
>JAYRWZ010000279.1:0-3859 GCA_041917875.1 Chloroflexota bacterium
AGCTAAAAAGGTTATTGATTTGGGTTGCGGAGAAGGAAAGTTGCTTAAACAACTTCTCAAATATCAGCAGTTTACTTCTATAACAGGTATGGATGTATCATACAACGAATTACTAAAAGCAAAAGAACGTTTATACTATGACAATTTATCACCAAAGCAAAAAGAAAGACTTACTTTATTTCAAGGTTCTTTACTCTATGCAGATGAGCGTTGTAAAGGATTTGATGCCGCTGCAATTGTTGAAGTAATCGAACACCTTGATCTATATCGTCTGAAAACATTTGAACGTGTTGTTTTTGAATATTGTCAGCCGCAAACAATCATTATCACCACACCAAATGCTGAATATAATGTGATGTGGGAAAATTTGAAACATGGTGCAATGCGTCATAACGATCACCGCTTTGAATGGACAAGAAAAGAATTTCAAGAGTGGGCGGAAAATATTGCTTCAACATATACATATAAATTTGAAATATTACCTATTGGAGATGTCGAAGAAACAGTGGGCGCTCCTTCACAAATGGCGATTTTTACGTATGGAAATTAATATACCTGAATTATCATTGATTCTCTTGATTGGTGTTTCCGGTTCCGGGAAAAGTAGTTTTGCAAAAAAGCATTTTGCAGCAACGGAAATAATTTCTTCCGATACTTGCAGAGGTATTGTCTCGAATGATGAAAACAATCAATCTGCAACGAAAGATGCCTTTGACGTTTTGTATTATATAACACGGAAAAGATTAAAAAATGGCTTACTTACTGTTATTGATGCAACCAATGTACAACCGGATGCTCGTAAGGGTCTTATTGACATAGCAAAAGAATATCATTGTTTACCTGTGGCAATTGTATTGGACATTCACGAAAAAATATGTGTTGAACGTAATAATCAAAGACCTGATCGTCAATTTGGTGCTTATGTTGTGCGGCAACAAAAAATGCAATTACGAAAATCGCTTCGTGACTTAAAGTATGAAGGTTTTAAAAAAGTATTTACCTTAAAATCTGTTGAAGAAGTTGAATCCATAACATCTATAACAAGAGAAAAATTATTTAATGACAAAAAAGATCTTCATGGTCCTTTCGATATCATTGGCGATGTTCATGGATGCTATAACGAATTATGCAGTTTACTTGTAAAACTTGGATACACCATAGAAACAGTATCACCGACTCCTGAGAATCATGGATTTTCCATAAATCACCCACAAGGAAGAATTGCTGTTTTTGTAGGCGATTTAGTAGATCGCGGACCCGATTCGCCCAATGTTCTGCGCCTTGTTATGAGCATGGTCAATGCAGGCACAGCAATGTGTGTTCCGGGCAATCATGATGTGAAACTACATAAATTTCTAAATAATCGCAAAGTTCAAATTAAAAACGGCTTAGAACAAACGATTCAACAATTGGAGAATGAATCAGCAGAGTTTAAATCCTCAGTTGAAAAATTCCTTTACGGATTAATAAGTCATTATATTTTTGATGATGGTAAACTAATTGTTTCTCATGCCGGACTCAAAGAAGAACTTCAAGGTAGAGCATCTGCTGCCGTTCGTGAATTTTGTCTTTATGGTGAAACAACGGGAGAAACAGATGAATATGGTTTACCTGTCAGACATAATTGGGCTGCCGAATATAAAGGTATGACAAAAGTTGTTTATGGTCACACCCCTGTTCTCTTTCCCGAATGGCTCAATAGAACCATTGATATTGACACAGGTTGCGTTTTTGGCGGCTCACTCACAGCATTACGATATCCCGAAGAAGAATTAGTTTCGGTTAAAGCGGAGAAAACGTATTATGAGTCAAAAAAACCATTGAATAATGCGACAAACACCTCCGAATTAAGTGCACAACAACATAATGACACCTTATTGCCGATTGAAAACATTATTGGAAAACACATTGTCCAAACACGCCTAAGAAATAATATTACGATCAATAATGAAAATTCGATTGCAGCATTGGAAATAATGAGTCGCTTTGCAATCAACCCAAAATGGTTAATCTATTTACCGCCGACAATGTCACCATGTGCTACAAGTGATCTACCGGACTTCCTAGAATATCCACATCAAGCATTGCAATACTATAAACAACAAGGTGTGACAAAAGTCATTTGTGAAGAGAAACACATGGGATCGCGCGCAATCGTGGTGGTTTGTAAAAACGAGCAAGCAGTCTTAGACAGATTTGGAATAGAAAATGAAGGTATTGGCATCTGTTATACGCGAACAGGCAGAAGATTTTTTAGCGACATTACTTTGGAGCAAGAATTTATTCAACGAATCAATAAATGTTTAACCACCACAGGATTTTGGGATGAATTCTCGACGGACTGGGTATGTCTTGATGCAGAGTTAATGCCGTGGTCAGCAAAAGCACAATCATTACTCAAAGAACAATACGCATCAGTAGGAGCTGCCGCCGGTGCTTCATTACCAGAAGTGGAACGTGCTTTACAAAATGCATACAATAGAGGGATTGAAGACACTTTACCTTTACTTTCATCGTTCAGGGCAAAAAATGATGCCGTTCAACGATATATCACTTCCTATCAACATTATTGCTGGAATGTACAAAGCATTGATGATTATAAATTTGCACCATTTCATATATTGGCAACAGAAGGACAAGTTCATACGGATAAATCGCATGAGTGGCACATGCAACACATTCATACATTCTGCCAAGGTGATCCTCAATTATTTTTGGCAACACGCTATCTTATTGTTGATTTGGATGACACGGCAAGCTATGATGAGGCAACCCAATGGTGGCTACAAGCTACCGCTGCCGGTGGCGAAGGAATGGTCGTAAAACCATTACAGTTTATAGCACGTGGAATAAATGGATTAGTGCAACCGGCGATTAAATGCCGTGGTCGCGAATATCTTCGCATCATTTATGGACCGGAATATGATTTACCTCAAAATATAGAACGCTTAAAAAAACGAAGTCTATCACGCAAACAGTCTTTAGCATTAAGAGAATTTGCACTTAGTATAGAAAGTTTGGATCGCTTTGTACAAAAAATGCCATTGCGACATATTCATGAATGTGTGTTTGCGCTCTTAGCATTAGAAAGTGAAGAAGTAGATCCACGTTTGTAAGAAGTGTGACTGAAATATGCGAAGATATTAAAATTAAAAGAGACGGAGTATTTTTGACAAATTTAACTTCTAAACGAAATAAAACACAGTACTTAGTTGAATAGAATAAAAGATAGAGCGGAAATGAAAAACAGAAATATATATTTACAATATTAATACAAATCATATACCTTATTAAAAACTAAAATAGGAAATAAAATGCAGGCTAAGGAAACTAAACTCCAAGATATTATTGAAGGAACAAAACAGTATGTGATTCCTCTTTTTCAGAGAACATATAGCTGGACAAACAAAGAATGGGAAGTATTATGGAAAGATCTTGTTGAGCTATGTGATATGGAAAATCCAAGAACTCATTTTATAGGTTCAATTGTAAATATGCCCACAGTTTCAGTACCTGAGGGTGTTGCAAAATACTTATTGATTGATGGGCAACAACGTTTAACGACAATTTTTATATTTTTAGCGTTACTAAGGAACAAAGCAAAAGAAAACGGTAATATTCGTTTTGCAGATGAGATAAACAACACATTACTCGTTAATCAGTACAAGGATGGATTTGACCATTATAAACTAATGCCAACCCAAGTTGATAGAATCACATATCAAAATTTAATTAAAAATGCAAATAACGAAGTAGAAAATCAAATTACAAAAGCATATACATTTTTCGAAAAAAAACTAAAACAAGTTGATTTAGATTATGAACTTGTTTAAAGATTCTTTAAGAGAATAATAGCACA
>JAYRWZ010000280.1:0-4293 GCA_041917875.1 Chloroflexota bacterium
AATTCAGTGACAAGTATAGGGAGCTATGCATTCTCATATTGTAGTGGCTTGACTTCAATAGACCTTCCAAATTCGGTAACAAGTATTAGTGAGGGTGCATTCTCACGTTGTGGCTTGATTTCAATAAACCTTCCCAATTCAGTGACAAGTATTGGTAATTCTGCATTCTTAGGTTGTAGTGGTTTGATTTCAATCAACCTTCCAAATTCGGTAACAAGTATTGGTAATTATGCATTCTCAGGTTGTAGCGGCTTGACTTCAATAGACCTTCCAAATTCGGTAACAAGTATTGGTAGTAATGCATTTGAATATTGTTACGGCTTAAAGTCCATTAACATTCCCAATTCGGTAACAAGTATTGGTAATTATGCATTCTCAGGTTGTAGCGGCTTAACTTCCATCAACCTTCCTAATTCTGTAACAAATATTGGTAATTATGCATTCTCAAGTTGTAGCGGCTTGACTTCAATAGACCTTCCAAACTCAGTCACGAGTATTGGAGAATATGCATTCTCAGGTTGTAGCGGCTTGACTTCCATCAACTTTCCTAATTCTGTAACAAGTATTGGTAATTATGCATTCTTAGGTTGTAGCAGCTTGACTTCCATCAACCTTCCTAATTCTGTAACAAATATTGATAATTCTGCATTCAGAAATTGTAGCGGCTTGACTTCCATCAACCTTCCTAATTCTGTAACAAATATTGGTAATTTTGCATTCTCATATTGTAGCGGCTTGACTTCCATCAACCTTCCAAATTCTGTAACAAATATTGGGTATTATGCATTCTACGGTTGTACCGGCTTGACTTCAGTAAGAGTCAATTGGTCAAAGCCCTTGAACATTTCTACCAATTTATTTTATGGCGTCACTTTATCGGAAGTATTATTATTTGTTCCAATCGGAACTGAAGCTATGTATCGTGCGGCAGCGGTTTGGAGAGATTTTAAAACAATCCGTCCGATAATTGACGATTTTGATTTACAGGATGATCAAGTTCAATTATTCCCGAATCCTGCATTTCAATCATTTTCTGTAAGTTCACCCGAATATATTAGTTCATTTTTTTTTAGCTATAAAATTGTGAATTTAGAAGGGGGTATAGTCTCTGAAGGCAATTCTTTATATGATAAACCAATCATTGTTGATCATTTGGCAAATGGAAGCTATATAGTTTATATTACAACTGAAAACGGAAAGCAATTAATAAAAAAACTGATTAAGGGTTGATTTTCTGTTATTGTGAAATGAAAACGTTGAGAATTGTGCTAATATTAACCAAAGTCACGAAAGATAAAATATGAAAATGTAGTATCTGTTTTTCTACGGAACAACATAGTTTAATACATTATAGCGTAATATCTTTACACTTTAGACTAAGTGATAAAGTATTATAAATGGCATGTTAAACTTCTGTAAAGGTTTGCGCCTTATTTATATCATTGTTTTATGAATATTGTTATAGAAGCTGGGTTTATTTGTTTAATCAGGATTTATAACGTCTTTTTTGTTTAAGCCGAATCAATGATCTGCGGATTTTTTTATAGAGGATACGTAATAATTTAATGAGAGATATTCTCTGCATTATCGTACGACGTGATTGCAATAATTTTGAAATTTGAATCTTATCATCTTCAGAAAATTCCACATTTGCCATTTGTTTTTGTGTTGATTCGGCAAGTAATTTGTCAAGATATGATTTCAATTCTTTATTTATAGAATCTAAAGATTGATTTTCTGCATCTTTGCTGTGTTCTGTGAATAACTTGATATGGTCAAAGATAACTGCCGCTCGTTTTAAGTCTTCCGCTGAGGGTGAATTTTGCAGTGTTTCCACCATTTCTTTCGCAAGTGCTTCTAATGTTTGTTTCCGTTCTTCGTCATGACCGAATATTTCTTCGGCATTAATATCTTCCACTTGAATAAATATTTTGGCAAGTTGTTCAATTTCTTTACCATAGGTTGCTGATACCGTCGTGCTTAAACGACCTGTTAATTGTTGTATCATTTTATCACAATGGGCAATTTCACCACGAATGGCATTTTTTCGGCTTTCGGCAGAAACCGTATATACTTGTTTTTCTAAATCTCGTTTACGTTCTATGATTTTTCGAATTTGTTGTGCTTGTTCCGATGAACTTGTTTTTATGAGAGTATCAATATATCGTGGGTCAGGTTCAATAGTCGCATTACCAATTTTTACGCAGTGAACGCTAATATTATCACCTAACATCAATGAAATTTTCTCTGCATCAATATGTGCGGCACCGTCAGTAATGACCAGTATTTCCGTTTCTGCTAATGTGGATACTTGATATATATCGGTAATTGCCGTTTCCAATGCTTTTGAGAGTGCTGTTCCGGCACCGACAGCGCGCACGTTCATTGCATAAGACATTAATTCATCAAACTGCGCAGCATTATGAGCACTGTGGAGCGCACCGATTTCGGCATCAAATGTCCGAAAAAAAATAGTTCCGAGTTCCTGCTTATTTCGTTTAAGGAAAAAATAGACTAATGCTTTTGCAACATGTATGCGAAAATGTTCCTGCATGGAACGTGATGTGTCAAACAAAATATAAATTTTTTGTTTTCTGCTGTCGGGAGCAAATGTATTTGCATCTTTTTGATATCTGTAGTTTCTAGGTACTCGCGGTTTGGGCATCCACAAGGAGCGTTCCACCAATTTTTGATAAAATACCGTATCGGGTAACAGAAATTGGTGAGGATATATTCTGGCAATATCTCGATAAGAGTCAATAAGGTTGGCTTCATATTCTTCCGATGCGGGAATATTGGGTATTATGGTGCTTTCAGGGCTTTGCGGCGGTGGCTCGCCTTCGCCGTCATTCCAAATTATAGGCGATAATGTACGTGTAATGCGGTGATTCGTATCTTCGAGGATACGTGCTATCTCATAGACCAATGTAAAATTATCGGGTAAAGTCCCTTCAATACGATCGAAAAATCCAAATTCGACCATTTTTTCGAGAAAATCGGATTGAGTAAGTGCCGTTGTCATTATCAACTCCTTCGTACATTGTGCAAAGATACGTTTGTCCCATTATTTGACAAAAGTTTAGTGTGTATGTTCCTGAAGTTTTCTAAGTTTGCTCTACTGTTATGTTAAAAAATGGAATGTATTATGAAGATTTCTGAAAATACTGTTATCGTAGTCACGGGTGCTTCTTCGGGTATAGGTGCTGCTTTGGCAAAACTTTGTGCTGAAAAAAAAGCTAAAGTAGCATTACTTGCACGCCGTTTAGATCGTTTAGAGGAACTGGCGGAATCTCTTCAATCTTATGGAGCCGAGATATTGCCAATACAGTGTGATGTCACAGACAAGGAGTCTGTTGTTGATGCTCTAACTCAAGTAAACAATAAACTTGGTAATATTGATGTCTTGGTAAATAATGCCGGACGCGGCTATACGGGGGCAGTAGAGGATACAACCGATGAGCATCTTCATTCCATGTTTTCCTTAAATGTCTATTCTTTGTGGTATGCTGTTCGTGAAGTCTTACCCATAATGAAAGCTAAAGACCAAGGTATTATTCTGACGGTATCAAGTGTTGCGGGCACAATGGGTTTTCCTTACAATAGTGCATACGTTGCTGCAAAGCACGCTGCTGTGGGTTTTCATGCAGGGTTGGCGGCTGAGTTGGCAGGTACCAATGTTCGCACGCATGTCATTTGCCCTGATGGTGTACTCACGGAGTGGGCTGATGTCACAGAAACGATGCCCATAGGAACATTGTTCGCAAAAGGGATTGCTTATTCTCGTACAATTGCCCGCGAAAAGGGGATTCCTTTGGCACCGTTGGCTAAAATGAAATCTGCCGTTGACATTGCACAATGCATTATCGAAACTATTGAAAATGATAATGCACCATTAGATATTTTTACGCATGAAGGTTCACATGAACGCTCTATTGCTGCTTCACAAGACAGATCAGCTTTTGTCCGTATGATGTTACCTCTCTATGAAGGCATGAGAAAAGCATATAATGAATTAATGCACAAAGAAAGTGAATAATTTATACCAGGATTAGAGTGATTTTGAGAATGTACATGATTGATTTGCACGATTTTCAATGATGTAAACGTATTTTGAACATTAAAACCACTTTTGTTTGAGTATATCTATCGTTATAATCAATAAGAATTTTTTCACTGTAGTAACAACGAAATGAATGATAAAAATACTCCAGAAAATTTTGAAGAGTATAGACGTCAATTTTCTGACGAAGTACAGGAATATTTACAAAATATACGGCACTGTATAATATCGGC
>JAYRWZ010000281.1:0-1698 GCA_041917875.1 Chloroflexota bacterium
AGGCAGCGATTGAGGCAAAACTGATTGTTTATCTAATTGTGACAATCCGCAATATTTGGTTGTTCTGCGTGATCCAATGCCTGATGTATAAAACAGAAGTGATTTTTTGGCAAATATTCCGGGCGCAAAATCATCATCAGCCGTGTTTAATTGTTCAACATTTTTGGGAATAAGCCACTCCGTCATTGTATGCGCTTGTACACCATACAATAAACAAAAGATATAGAAAACACTAAGTGGCTTGTATCTCATTTTTTGTTTTGAAAATAATAGACGAAAGTTATTCTTGTTCTTTTTTTATTGAAATGGAGAGTATGCGAATATAGTCTGTTGAGTGCGAGGTGGTTTGCTGTGAGGCGGCGATTGCGTCCACAACATTAAGCCCTGACATAACTTTACCAAAAATAGTATAACTTTTGGGTAATGATAAGTTTGTCAGACATATAAAAAATTGACTTGTATTCGTTGCCGGTCCGCTATTTGCCATAGCCATTACACCACGCACATACCCGGTTTGATAACTCGGAGCATCGGCATTTAGTTCATCTTTGAAAGGTGCGCCATAATAACTTTTCCCACCTGTGCCCCATGCAGCTTGTAATTTAGGATTTTTTGTTTTGTCATCCCCTGCTTGAATAACAAAATCTTTGACAATTCTATGAAATATAATACTGTCATAGAATTTTTCTTTTATTAATCCTAAAAAGTTACCCACGGTCATAGGTGCGTCTTTTCCATATAATCCGATAGTAATAGTACCTATTGTTGTTGTCATTTCCACAATGGCGGTAATGTCTGCTTGCGGCTCTAATAATACGGCGCTGTTTCCACCCGAAAATTGCGCTTGCATCACCGGATAAGAAAACATGAATACAGAAATATACAGAAGAATATTTTTTATGCGTTTCATAACGATATCAGTAAAAAAAAGGCGAGAACATTATGCCCTCGCCTTTATCATATATATACAGTAGATTTACATTTTACGAACGGTCATTTCAATTTTTACATCAGGTCTGTCATTAGAGTTTCGCTTTGCGCTGACAACCTTATCGGCTACATCCATGCCGCTGAGTACCTGCCCATATACAGAATATTGTCCATCAAGAAAAGTGGCATCTGCAACACAGATAAAAAACTGTGAGCTTGCGCTATTGGGATCTTGTGAACGAGCCGCAGAAAGAATGCCGCGCTTGTGGGGAACTTTGCTGAATTCTGCCTGTACACGTTTTTGTGACGGATCACCCATGCCCCATGTATTCGGATCGCCGGCACGCGAATTAGGGTCGCCGCCTTGTATCATAAAACCGGGGATTACACGATGGAAAGCTGTGCCATCGAAAAATTGTTTTCCAACTAACTCATCGAAGTTTGCAGCATGCTTGGGAGCAATGTCCGTAAACAATTCGATGTAAATATCACCAAGATTCGTTCCGCCCTGTTTTACAGAGATAACATAGACGGGATAATTTTTGTCTTTGGACTCCACCGGTGGAACCCATCCTGCAGGTGTAACTACCATTTTCGGTTTTTTCCCTTGATTTGTTGAAGATTGTGTAGATTTTTGGTTTTTCTTGTTTGAAGATAAAGCAAGAGGCGCACTGTAAAGCCCTATCATGGTCAGTGCCACCACAGTAAGAACTTTGCCTTTTGTGAAGAATGATGTCATGTAAAATTAACCCTGTTTATGATGAGAAA
>JAYRWZ010000282.1:0-2722 GCA_041917875.1 Chloroflexota bacterium
ATAGCATTGACCTTGGGGGTCTATCAGGATGGCGTACTTTAGAAATTGCAAAAATGAAGCACCCTTATGAAACAAAATTTTATCTACTTTCAGTTACACTTCTTGAAATCGAAGGTTTAAATGCTTATGAGGACAATCCAGTAACAGGACACTGGACTATTAATACAGGGGAGAACAAGATGCTAATGGAGGAATGGGCGATGACAAGAGAACCATTAAAAGCCAAAAAAATTGAACCTCACCGATTAACGAAAGCTGTACGGAAAGCCATTATAACACGTGTAGATAGAAGTGGGCGTGCGTTACCCGGACTTTCTAAATAATTCACAACAAAGAAAATACTATGCAATTTAAACCTATTACACATCGAGTTGATGTAACCTTTACAAAAGAACAAGAATTAATGTTTGGAAATTTTTTAACACAGCTTGACGTGTTTATGACAGAAGTATGTGAAAAGAAAATAAATCCATATATTACAGAAGAATATGATTTTCGAAAAAGTACATCGACATACCTAAGAATGAGTGTAATTCAATTTTATTGGGATATGATAGACTATTGTAATTATAGAAAAAGAAGTGATCCTGACGGTGAGTACGATAGTACAATGGGAGTGTATCTTTCAGTGTTTATTTCAGGAGATAATCCTCAAGAATTATTTCCAACAGTCTATACTTGTAAAAATTATATATCTTTATGGGAATCAGGTATTTATTCTGAATTTAAGATAGATTTTAGCAATGTAACCGAACTCGAAAAAGAGTTTGAGATGTGTCTCCAAAAAATAGTAGAATTTATCAATGATTCTGTTGAACATATAATCTATGATATAAACAACAATTGGAAAATAGAAGAATAAGAAATTATGAGCGAGAAAAAATGTAAAAAAATTTAGTTTTGGAGCAGATATGTATCCCAAACCTATAATTTTCAAAATTATTGATTTATCGCAAAGGGGTGACGGAATATTGTTTTTCTATTGTTATGTCATCCCAATGGGATTAATTTCGTAAAATTCCCATCAGAAGGAGGGGCGGCGTAGGTCATTGAGATTGTCGAAATGGACGGGGTGGTACATTTTTCTATAAATCTTCCATCCCTTCGGGATAGAATTTCCCCAATTTCCGTATTGAATGATGGCATTTATATATCCCAACCCAATAAGGTTATGAAAACCTTATTGGGTTATCGCGAAAGCACCGTTTGATATATTGTGTGTAAGAAAAAGCAGTTTTACAGAACTATAAGCCCATTAAGAAAAGGTATGTGATTGCTGTTCTGATACCATATTTTAGTACTTTTTCAGATCGTCCTGTGGCGCGTTCTTTTATATGTGTGCCAAGCACAATGAGTCCTAATGTTGTAAAAATAACGGCGATGGCAAGCACAATTCCAAATTCGAGAGAGGTCTGTTTTGCATAAAATGATCCCAAACCGAATGACCATGGCGTACCAAAAATGAGGAATAAATGAATCATATAAATTCCCAATGATTTACCGCTGAAATACACAAAATATTCTTTCCAGTATGAGAGTTTTTCCGTGGCAACGGCACATAAAGAGAAGAACATCAACACAAAGCCAATGCGAGAAAACATCATTGTCGGGCTCATCTGTCCGGGAATATTTTGCCCGAGTATTATTTGGAAAAATGCTTCGTTTAGTATTGAAGCAACCAAGAACAGAAGCCCATAGCGCACCCCGTATTTTCTGATGATATGGCTGCGTTCGCTCACGGAATATTGTTCTAAAAATGCACCGATGGCAACGCCCATAAATAAAAATCCCGAATAGGGGAAAATAGGGAATAAAGAGCCATTGGCAAAGGATACATAATTTGACAGCAATAGCGGTAATGATTGATGCAAAGAAAGCGCGTGGATTGCCGGTGATATAAGTAAGATGCCGAGCGCGATCGTGAGCGATGCCCATCCAAGTCGTTCATTATTTCGAGTGAAGAATGCTGTAAACAAGAGTAAAAGTAATGATATGCCCGTTAGTTGCAATATATTGACTTGCAACACATAGTACCATGCTTTGGTCGTAACAAAAGGCAAATCAACAATTCTGCTGGCCGGAAACATCATTAGATATCCCAGACCGAGTATGGTTAGTGCCCATGTAAGTCGTCGCTGAATGGTGTTACGAGTAAGCGAACCGTCGCTCTGACGTTTTAACACAAAAACATGAACAGCGCCGGAGACCATCAAGAAAACCGGAGCTGTTAACCCGCGAATGTATGTCCATATATTCCATGGAAATAGAGACGGATCAAGAACAGAGGAAGAGACTAAAGCATCTAAAGTATGACCTTGCATCATCATTATCATTGCAATAAACCGTGCAAGATCAAGTGCATACAATCGTTTTTCGGAGTGCGAAGGAGTTAACGATGAACTACTACTATGGGAGTCCAAGTACGTTGGCTTTCAAAATTATGTAACTATATTACTTACAAAATTGCACACAGTTTTTGACTTGTCCAACTTAATTATTTTTCATAATTGCTTTTGTGGTCATGAAAACCTGTGTTTATGCCGAAAAATCCTTTATTGCTGATAGAGATTGTGTTGGACAATATACGAATATACTGCCGCTGGTACTGTGTCTGAAATATCTATATTTTCGGCTCTGTGATGTCGTATTTCACTTGAGGAATGATCAGAAAGCTCATCTGTTAATATTCTGTGATACGTATGAGTTCCGAAAAGCATTGATA
>JAYRWZ010000283.1:0-4870 GCA_041917875.1 Chloroflexota bacterium
ACATCTTTTTGTACTGCAGTCAATTCCACGAATTGTCATGAAAAGGACTGCCACAGCTATTATTCTTGGAGTTTGCGGTGCAGCAATTTTCGGCGTATTGCAGCTAACACCTTGGATGCCGACTTTGTCTCCTGAATGGAGCGGTGCAATAGGGCAATTCATTGCATCGGTATTGTCAGACTTTATAGGAAAAATAGGCGCATTCCTTTTGCTGTCAGCCGCTTTTACAAGTGTGCTTTTTGTCGGCGCAGAGCTTGATATTGATAAGGCACTCCATTCTCTTGCTCTTGCAGGTGATTATGTCAAACAACTGTTTATGCGCCCTGAACAAAGCCCATCCGTTGAAAGTGATCAACAATTCGTTGCAAATACAGCTATTCAAAATCTGGCGCAGAATACAACCACAGCTCAATCACCATTTGATGATGATGAACCCGCTAATATTATGCGTAGGGTGACGAAGAACATTAAACCCCAAGAACAACAGCATGCTAAACCTGTTATTCAACAGCCGGTGATTAAAAGGCCTCAAGACCTGACGCGTACGCCGCAATCCGTGCCGTCGCCGCAAAAAATTGAACATGCTAATGAAGCCGCAAGTGCCGTAAAACCTATGACTACCCATACTGATTTGCCACCTCAGCGTATTCCTACACCGACGGCAAAATCACCGATAACACATTTGCCGCCATTAGATAGTGATGAGTTTGCAGTAAATACGCGCACAGGTGAAATTATTGCTGAAGGAAACAGCTATGAGGATAATATTGAGTTAGCTTCAGATGAAAATATTGATAACTTTGTTGCTTCCGATCGCGAAGAAAGTGCAGAGATCCCGATAACTTCTGCTAATGAAAAACCTTCCCTTATTGTTACTGTACAAGATAGTCCGATTTTGCAGCCTCAAGAAGTGGTAGAGCCGATTTTTGAAGATGATTTCGATAAAGAATTAGATTATGTGCCACCGGGATTGGAACTCTTAGCGGAGCCACCGTCAGTAAATACGGAAATTGACGAAGCCGAGTTAGCAATGAATGCACGTTTATTGCAAGAAAAACTTAGCACATTCAAGATTACTATTGAAAATTTGGAGGTTACTCCCGGACCTGTTGTAACTCAGTATGAATTTGTGCCGGCAGCTGGAATTAAAATTTCGCAAATAGAAAGTTTATCGGACGATATGGCTTTGGCATTAAAAGCACGAGGTATTCGTATCATCGCGCCTATTCCGGGAAAAGGAACAGTAGGAATTGAAATTCCTAATCATAATCCGACAACGATATTCTTTCGTAGTATTATCAATAATCCGAAGTTTAATGACAGTGAACATCGTTTGCCTTTAGCTCTTGGCAAAACAATCAGTGGGGAAGTCTATATTGCTGATTTAGCAAAAATGCCTCACCTGCTTATTGCCGGTGCAACGGGGGCAGGGAAAAGCGTAGGTGTGAATACAATGATTGCGTCTTTACTTTATAAGATGCACCCGAAAAATCTGAAATTAGTATTTATTGATCCGAAAAAAGTCGAAATGTCTTTTTACAGTGCGCTTGAAAAACATTTTCTTGCAATTTGCCCCGATGTGGACGAACGCATTATTACCAATCCTGCAAATGCGGTATTAATGCTGAAATCATTAGTTGCTGAAATGGAACGTCGTTATGATATTCTGGCTTCTGTCGGACAAAGAAATATTGTGGATTACAACAAAAAAGTGGAGGAAGGTAAATATAAAGATACAACAAAGTATATACATCGTCAAATGCCCTATATTGTAGTCGTTATTGATGAATTGGCTGATCTTATGATGACCGCTGCTAAGGAAGTGGAAGAACCAATTGCTCGTTTGGCACAATTAGCACGTGCAATAGGTATTCATCTTATTGTGGCAACACAAAGACCGAGCGTTAATGTCATTACTGGATATATAAAAGCGAATTTTCCTGCCAGAGTTGCCTATCAAGTTGCAAGTAAAATTGATTCACGCACAATTCTTGATATGAACGGTGCGGATCAGTTACTCGGCAATGGCGATATGCTCTTTTTACCCGGCGGTTCGCCCAAACCCATACGTTTACAAAACTCATTCCTAAGTACGGATGAAGTAGAAGCTATTTGTAATTTTATTGCTGATCAAGAAGGGTATGCAAACCCATATATGTTGCCGAGTGTTGTGGATAAAACAGCCGATAATGCCGGATCGGATATAGATCTTTCCGCAGGACGCGATGCACTTTTTGCTGATGCTGCTGCAATCGTTGTTACACATCAACAGGGTTCTGTGTCTCTATTACAAAGACGACTCAAAGTGGGCTATGCTCGCGCCGCACGCATCATGGATGAACTTGAAGCAGCGGGCATTGTGGGACCATTTGACGGTTCAAAAGCACGCGCGGTTATGGTTGAATCAATTGCAGATTTGGAAGCATATATTTAATCGTGTGCAATAAGATATATATTGCTCCATCATTGTTTTTCAATATGGTCTATGCCGAAAACAGAGTGTTTTCGGAGTTTTGGATATTTGAAATCCTTTCAAATCAAGAAAATCAATCATGTGCATACTCAAAATCACTTTAATCTTGGTATAAATTTGATGAATTTGTTTAATTATTGACATAAAAGATAAATTTCTGACTATGGATGAGTATAAACTTTTGATAAATAAAAAGATCTTGATAGCTCTTACAATTATAGGGACTATCCTTCCTATTGTATCATTATTTCTATATGTAACCGAAAGTATTTCTGAAAATGATAGTTTGTTTTTTATAGCTCCGATAACTGTTTTTTTTCACGCTATTTCATGGCTGATAGTGCTAATCGACTTGTCTCGAATGCCTATCAGAAACAAAAAACTGTGGTATTTCGGGTTGTTCTCGCCGGGCTTTTCATTAACTGTTATTTTATATTTAATCAATCGTGAAAAGTATTTGAGACTTTACAAAAAAAGAAAACAATACGAGGTAAATTTAAATCAAACGTTGAAAAATAACCCGTAGAGGTGCGCCGTAAAAACATTTTATTTGTGACATTATTCTCTTGAATATCCGCATTGTCTTAGATATAATATAAGTCAATATTGATGAGAAATATACATGCAAAAGGTCAATGTTGTTCCCATAGTTTGAATATTGGTTTTCGTTGAATTAGAAGAACAAACATCCAATCTTATAGTTTTATGCAGAAATCTTTACATATTATTACTGCAATTATTGTTCAGCGACGCACTTCTCGCTGTTCGATTTTTGTCAATGGGGAATTTTATCTCGGCTGTTCGATTGATATTGCCACCACACACGGCTTACGTAAAGGGCAAGAACTTACTGATGAATTAGCGCAAAAGCTCCAAGCGGAGAATCGGCATTATGATATTAAACAAAAAGCTCTAAATTTTGCAACCTATAAACCGCGAACTACAGGCCAAGTGCGACAAGCATTGCAGAAAAAAGGATTCTCACCCCAAGAAATTGATTATGCCATTGATTTTTTGATTGAGTTCGGTTATATTGATGATCTTCGCTTTGCACAGATGTTTGTGCGGGAATATAGTGAAAGAAAAAAAGCAGCAGTCAGCCGTCTTCGTATTGAGTTAACTAAACGCTTTATTCCCAAACATATTATAGAAGATGTTCTTCAAGAATTTGCACCAACGATACATACCGCACAACTCTGTATACAAGCCGCAGAAAAAAAACTGAGGGCACTGCAATCGCGAACTCCGGAAAAGAGAAAATCTGCTCTCATATCATATCTTCAAAGGCAAGGATTTACGTGGCAGGATATAAAACAAACATTGCAAGTATTTGAGATATAGAAATTAGCGATTTTGTGTCGAGAGGGAAGATTGCTGTATATTTGTTATCCTCATTGTATATGCCCTTCTGTTGATAATTACGAACTATTAACGGCTTCATGGTTGAACGAAGCAAGGTATGGATAATATATTCATGCATAGAAAAAATTTTGTAACAGAATCATAATAAAAGAGTTACTTTTTTTTCTTTTAAGGGGTGAATAAACTGAAATTGTCATGATTGTAGCAATTGCATTCCAACAACATGTAAAATTATAACTATAACCGTAAATATATGTTTTTTGAGTTTTTAGTGTTTCAATTTCTTAGAAATCAGTACAAACGGATATAAAAAACGCCACTATTTTTATATACTCAGACAAAAGTGGGGTGAATTGTCAGAAGACATTTACATCATTGAAAATCAGGTTAATGAATTATCTAATATCTTCAAAATCACTACAATCATGATATAATTCTGACATAGCTTCCAAAATTATGTGATGTTGGTTTTACTTAATTATAGTTTACATCTTCGATTTCCTCTTTCTTGAGCGTCGGCGTGATGATATGGGCTTGAATACTTGCCGTACCTTTGCCGATAATTCCTAATTCTTGAGCAGCACGTTTTGAAACGTCGAGGCAACGATCCGGCTTAAACGGACCTCGGTCATTGATGCGCACAATTACAGATTTTCCATTTGTTGCATTTTGTACAAACAGAAGGGTGCCGAAAGGCAGAAAACGATGAGCAGCCGTTAAACTGTCATGACAATATATTTCTCCACAAGAAGTGCGACGTCCTTGAAAACGATCGGCATAGTACGAAGCAGTACCTGAAAAAGAATCAATTATGGAACATTCCGCTAAGGAAATTTTTTTTTGTTCATTGACAATGCTGAGGAATGTTGCTGTGTCTGTTAGAGGGTATTGTTGATTCTCTAAAGAGGAGCTGTCGCTCACCGCAATGATGCGAGGGTAAAAAGTAAGTGTATCTTCTTCTTCGGAATCAGTAGAGAAAATACATGCATAACTATTTACAGAACAGAGAATTATGTATATTGTTGCAGTAAAGAA
>JAYRWZ010000284.1:0-3955 GCA_041917875.1 Chloroflexota bacterium
CTCTGACAATTACGTACACACCTACAGATAGTAATTATTCATTTGCGCGATTTACTGTTGAGAATGATGTATGTCTAAAAACGCTTTTTGTCAGTGGGGGCTATAGACAAATTAATCCGAGTAATCGAACATTGAAAGTAGTCTTTCCGAATGGTGGAGAAACATTGATTGCAGGTACCGATACAACAATTATATGGGAAGGTATTCCGGATTATGAATTATGTAAAGTAGAGTATAGTATTGACAATGGAAAAAATTGGAACTATATTGACACCGCTCGTAATTTGTCCTATAAATGGAGAAATATTCCTTTGCCCGCAAGTACACAATGTTTAATAAGAGTACAGCAGTTAGCTTCATTACGGGCAGATACCCTTGGCCAATTACTATTTACAATACGGGATAATCAAACCGTAGCAAAATTAGCCTTTAGCCCCGATGGAAAAATTCTTGCTTCTGCCGGTTCTAAATATTATGAAGGAGTTAAACTCTGGAATGTTGCGACAGGGGATACAATCCGTAGATTAGGCGTTTATAATCATGTCTATAGCTTAGATTTCAGCCCTGATGGCAATATACTTGCTGTTAGTTGTGATAATGGTATTATTTATCTCTATAATGTATCGTCAGGAGATACAATCCGAACTCTCACACGTCATAAAAGTGCTGTGATGGATGTAAAGTTTAATTTTGATGGAAGATTCATTTCATCAGGAAGTTTAGACAGTACTATAAAAATTTGGAACAGCACAACGGGTGATGAACTTGCTACTCTGACAGGACATAATCAAGTTATTACTTGTGTTGAGTTTAGTCCTACTGAAAATATACTTGCTACCGGTAGTACTAATGTAAAACTCTGGGATATATCAACAGCAACCACACTGCATACTCTCACTAATATATCCCCGTATGTATATGGCTTAGGGTTCAGCCCCGATGGAAGTATCGTTGCCGCCGGTGGTGAATTCAATAAAATTACACTTTGGAACGTTGCAACAGGACAAGTATATACGACACTCTCCGGTTCAGGTATTGCCTATAACCACGGTGTAGCTTTCAGCCCTGACGGTAAAGAGGTAATTTGTGTTGGAGAATTTTATATATATGTATGGGATATCATCACAGGTACAATAAAGCGCTTTAATTCTTTGGGTAAAAATTATGGTGCAGCTTTTACTTCCGATGGTACCGTTCTTGCGACCGGTCAAGATTTGCAGATTCATTTTTGGGCAATGCATGATAAAGTTCTTCAAGAAGATCAATCCGATGCCGTATTTTCTATTATTGCCCCTATTGCGGTATTGGAAAAAAGAAATATAGATATGGGAAAAGTGCTTGTCGGCTCATCAAAAGATACGATGATTACGGCTGTGCTTTGTAATAAAGGTGATGCACCACTTCATGTCCTGGGAGTTGACGTCACCAATGGCGATAAAAATGAATTTATTGTTCCTCGCGGAGCCGGAGAATTTATATTATCGCCGAATGCACCGGATAATTGTCGTGCTATGATGTTTGCATTTATGCCGAATCAAGTCGGTAAACGTACAGCCAGAATATCAGTGCGCACGACAATAGGTGATTTTATTGATTCGATAGAAATCACCGGTGAAGGTGTTCAACCGCAATTGGCAATTGCCGAAAAATTTATTGATTTTGGTAAAGTCGGCGTAGGTATGAAAAAAGACAGTGTGCAATGCACGACAATACAGAATATAGGATCTGTTCCAATCACCATTACTCGTACATCACATGGTTTACCGAATGATAAAGATTTTTCGACTATTACAGGAAATAATTCTTTTACTCTCAATGCGGGACAAAGTCATTTAATGGATTTACGATTTTCTCCATCGGATAGCGGCAGAACAAGCGGCACATTAGAATTTCATTATAATGGTCTTGGCAGCCCTGCCATTATTCAATTATTCGGCGAGGGAATAACAGTATCGGCACGCGGCGCAATAAAAACAAATAGTATTTCGGGTTATGCGGGTGAAGAGATAGAAATCCCGATACAATTAACATCACAGCAAAATATAGCACAATCGGGTATTACAAACATTGATATTGACATGACATTTAATCCCACATTATTATCGCCGATAGGATATACTGTGGAAATAATCAATGATACACTCGGCAAAATAAGCATGAAGAATATAGCAATCATTGCAGAAAATGGTCATATATTGCATACACTTCGCTGTATAGTCGGTCTTGGCAATGCAGAAGACTGTGTATTGGAATTATCGAATCTGACACTTCATGGCGGTAATGCAACCATTAATCTTATCAATGGCAGTTTTACATTACTTGGTATTTGTGAAGAGGGTGGCGCGCGATTAGTAAATCCGGGCAAAGCCACAACATTGATGAGCATTCATCCCAATCCGAGTAAAGGAATTATGAGTGTTGACTTAGAATTAATCGAACAAGGTTTGACAACATTGAGAATATATGATGTACAAGGATCGGTAATAGCCGAGCGTGAGTTTCACGATAATATTGGCACAGTACAAAGTATATTTGACATAAGTAAATATGGCGCGGGAATGTACTATATAGAAGTACGCACACCGACGATGATACGCAAAGAAAAAATAGTCATTGAAAAATAATGATAGAAATACTATGAAAACACTCCTCATCATGTGTATGCTCTTGTGTACACAGACATTGTATAGCCAGAGTATCAATATTTTCGATATAGACACAAGTAATTTTCCTTCGATGAAGGCGAAGTTTTTTGCATTTGATAAAGATGGTAATCAAGTGCGTCCATCAATCAGCGAATTGGGACTCAAAGAAAATGGAATTTCGCGAACCATAACAAATGTGAATTGCCCTCCTCCTGCGCCACCGAAAGCACTTTCTTCTGTGCTTGTGATAGATGTAAGTGGTTCGATGAGCTGGGGATCTGGTTCAACCACCAATATGGACTTAGCCAAAGCCGCAGCAAGGGCATGGGTAAATGCTTTACCTCTCGGTGCGAGCGAATGCGCCATTACGAGTTTTGATGGTTCAAATTATCTGAATCAGGATTTTACCACGAACCGCACAAAACTCCTCAATGCGATAAGTCCACTTCAGCCGCAGGGCGGCACCGATTATGATGCAGCACTGCTCAATCCGATGGCGGGTGGCGTATTGGTATCCAAGAATGGGAAGTATCAAAAAGTGATTGTGTTTCTGACCGATGGGCAGGCATCTGATCCGCAAATTAATACAATCGTCAGTGAAGCCAATCGGCAGAACTGTATCGTCTACTGTGTAACACTGGGAATGTCTGCGCCACAATCGGTGAAAGATATTGCAAGTCGCACCGGCGGTCAGGTCTTTGAGAATGTTACTACCATACAAGAAGCCGAAGATGTCTATAAAAAGATTTTACAAGTAGCCCTGGGTGGCACTCCCTGCACCATCGAATGGCAGAGCGGAATAAGCTGCACAGCAGGAAGTACAGCGGTAGAACTTAGTTGGCAGTCGGAAAAATCACAGAGTGCTTATGCTACACCTGTCAATGCAATTGCTGCATTACAAGTTAGCCCTTCCTCTGTACGATTTGGAAAGAGAATACCAAATACAAGTCATGACACGACAATTACCTTAACAGCGCGCGATGCCGACTTTACGGTGACAGGTATTAATCGGACATTTGGCTCAGCAGATTTTACCATAGTAAATACAATTTTTCCTTTTACCATTCTCAAAAATCAAAGCAGAACAATAACATTACGTTTTGTACCAAATGACTCAAATAGAAAGTATGTTAGTTTTGAGATAAACACAGATAAATGCCTTGCTTATTTTAGTGTGATCGGAGGTTTTCCAGGCAAAAAAATGACAACAAGTACTCTTAAAGTTCTACACCCTAATGGCGGAGAACAATTTGTTGCGGGCAGCGATACTTTGATTACATGGAATGGAGTAGCACCCACCGATACAGTCC
>JAYRWZ010000285.1:0-2384 GCA_041917875.1 Chloroflexota bacterium
ACGCTTGAAGAATTTGCTATGCACAATGAACGATTCGAGGTTTCTTTGGCATCTATTCGAAAGATTACGCGCTCTTTGGAACAAAAACGTACCATAATAAGTGTTGGTACAACATCTATGAGGACAATAGAATCATTGTACTGGTACGGCATATCTTTATTGCAACAAAAAAGAAAGTATTCACCAGACATTCCTGCATTTGTAGGACAATGGGAACCTTATGGGGTGCAAGGTGATAAACCCCAGCCATTGGAGGTGTTTCAGGCATTGGAACATATCCTTGTATCACATCAACAACAAAGTATAGTAGGCACAACAGAAATTATTATTGTTCCCGGTTATACTTTTTCTATTTTTGATGGATTGATCACGAATTTTCACCAACCCGAAAGCACATTGATGCTACTTGTTGCGGCTTTCGTAGGTGAATATTGGCGCGAGATATATCAAACAGCATTAGAAGAAGAATACCGTTTTCTCAGCTATGGTGATTCGTCGTTATTATTAAAACATTAGAAATTCATTTAACATTAAGGAGTAGAATATGCATGTTAGTTCGGGCGGAGGAAATGCCGAAAAAGAAAAAGCAACAAAAAATGCGCTTTATGCCGGTATTTTAGATACGTGCGTAACACTTGCCGCATTGTGGTTTTCCAGTTCATCTGTGTTGTTGGCGGATTTTTTAAAAACAACTCTCGAAGGAGTAGCCGTATTGCTTGCTTGGTTATCATTACGACGTATAATTTATGGGCGCAATCAAGAGTTCGATTATGGTATAGGAAAATTGGAAAGTTTGTCGAGTGTTTTTGTCGGTGTACTCATGGCTCTTGCCGTTTTGATAATTGTCGGTAACTCAATAAAAAATATTCTTAGCCCGGGGCATGTTGAAGGGCTGGGTTTATATATAAGTGGTGTTGCACAAATTGTTTTTGGTGTCATAAATACAAAAATGGCATTAAATTCGCGACGTATAGCAAAAGTATCACCTTCGCCGATTATTACTGCACAACAACAATTATTTACAACGCGTGCATTCGGTAATATCTTTATTTTATTGTCATTAAGTTTAAGTATGTTGCTCCATGATTATACATGGTCGGCGTATATAGATCCTGTGGCATCATTGGTGATTGCCGGATTTATCGGATTTAGTGCGATGGGCGTTTTCACAGATTCATTTAATGATTTATTGGATAAAACATTGGATGAAGAATATCAGATGATTATTTTACGTGAATTAGCATTGCATTTTGATGAGTATGAAGATTTGCACGGCATTCGCTCTCGCCGCTCCGGAAGTCATGTATTTATAGAAATATTTCTGGAATGTGATACAGATAAAAAAGTGGGAGATGTTCAGTCATTTCTCGATACATTACGAAAGGATTTAGAGAGCAAAATTGCTAATAGTCGGGTAATCATAGGATTATCGCAGGAGCGAGTAAAATAATGGGTAATTTTGTGCACCACAATATAGGTGGAATTATTGCCGGTGGAAGTTGTGGTGTTTTTGGTTTTATGTATGCGTCTTTACCCTTGCCGGAATCAGTTTCGGCAGGGGTTTTGTGTTATATAAGTTCACTTTTACCAGATATAGACAGTCCTGTGAGTAAACCGGCAGAGTTTGTGGTAAATATTTGCAGCGCATTAGTGCCTGCTTTATTATTTTCTTATTTTTCAGAGTATCATTTACGTCCGTCATCATATATTACTCTTGCTATGGTGGGCTATGTGGCTACGGGGTTTTTTATCAAACAAATTATTCGCAGAATCACAGTCCACAGAGGTATAATTCACAGTATTCCTATGGCGGTTTTATGGGGTGCTACTGTGTTTATACTCTTACGAAAAGAAGATGCTTTTATACAAAACAGTATGAGTTTGTCGGCAATAGCCGGGTTTATTGTCCATTTGCTTATAGATGAGCTATTTTCCGTTGTTGATATCAGTGGCGGTACATTTATGCCAAAAAGGTCATTCGGCACAGCATTGAAATTAGCCGGAATGTCCGGTTTTTCTACTGTGCTTATGTATGCTTTCCTTTCTGTGGTGTTATGGTATTGTTTTGTTGTGTTGCCTTAACATATTGTACTTGTTGTAAAGCGTATTTCCGCCAATACTACTAAAGAGAAGCGAGATAATAAACAAACGTTCTTGAATCGTGAACAAATAAATAGATTACAATATGATACATTGCGTAAAATTATTGAGGTATACGTCTTATGCTTACATGATCCTACTATAATAGTGCATATCACCACACCAAATTTTTCAAAAAAATTAACGATGAGTTGCGCAATGGTTACGGCTGCTAGCGGTTCGGGCTTCTTTTTGCACTCATTTATGAATAGATTACATTAAATGTTATAATTTGTAGTCCGTTC
>JAYRWZ010000286.1:0-3224 GCA_041917875.1 Chloroflexota bacterium
AACCGGTTTACAATTTTTTCGTCATTTAGAAACAAAATATGAAGCAGCATTTATTCGGGTTGTATCGAATATATTTATCGGCTCTAATGCACCAATTGCTTTCGTGGGGGCAGTGCAATGTGAAGTAGCCAATAATACTTTGTATCGTCCGATACGATGGGCGGTAAGAATTTTACAAGAAACTGTGGGAAATGGATTTTTACCGTGCGGTAATAATACTTTTCATGACAATATAATTGTGTTTTCCTCTCCGCAACCAGCATTCAATATCGGTGGCAATACATCGCCCGAAACATTCAGCTATGGTTGGAATTTATGGTTTAATCCCGATAATGGAACATGGGGCGGCCCGAATATTCCCGCCGATGATAAAGATCCGGCTAGAATTATTGCAGATCCTTTATTTATTGATACCGTTAATTTTGTTCCAAGTTCTCTTTCTCCGGCTATTGGCTCGGGCTCACCCGACATTGCAGATTATACTGATTTTAATGGTCGCCAATTTTCATCTATGTCTGCAATGGGGAGAAATCGTGCGCGTGGTGCGGTGGAATTATATGAAACACAGTCAATACCGGAAAATGAGGTGCCTTCAAATGTATTATATCCGAATCCGGCATCCGGCGAAATATTCTGTGCAATAGATAAAAAAATAGTTTTGCCGTATGTGACAATAACCCACTGTGAGAGTGGTGCTTCATATAACTTACCGGTTCAATGGTCAGAAAAGGGAATTTCTTTTCATTGCTCCTTAATTCCTACAGGTACATATTTCATACTGTCAGCAAACAATATTCTCGGTAAAGTTGTTGTAATTCATTAAACAACAAAAACTTAATAAAACCTAAAAATAAAACCCAAATCAATCGCCGGAACAAACTCTTTTCTTGTGCTCATTTCATAACTCAATCCTACACCTGCATTTATACCAAAACCAAAAGACTGATGCACATCCCAAGTCCAATCACCACCGATGAGGAATGATGGACCATAGAGCGATTCAATATTGTCATACATAGAGCTTGTGCCTATTATAGTTCTTTGATTATATCCTAAAGTACCGAATTGCATATTGAGATAAACATCTTTGAATGTATAGTATTTAACACCGGCTGAAACAGTAAAATCTATTTTAGGAAATAAACCAATACCGGCATGAAATCCGAATCTATCTTCTGTGGCGGTGTTAAGTTGAAACCTGATTCCGGGTAAACCATAACTATTACCTACCCCGGCACCAATAAGAAATGAACCCTTATCAATAAATCCTTTTTCTTCATTTATTTCACTTTTTGCTCTTCTTTCATCATGTATCGGAAAGACTTCTCTCTTCCCATTTTCATAGAGAATAATCAGAATTTCGTTGACTTGAAGAACTCTCATTGGTCCTGTTTGGAAATCAAAATCCTTATATTTTATCGCTGTGCTTGAAATTTCGAGTACTTTGGACTGTATCTCTTTCCCATCACGTTTAATGATAATATCTTGTGCATAAAGTTCATCGCAGGCAATAATAACCCCAATCACAGCAAGTAATAGTCGGTACATGATTCTTCCTTTTATATGATACATTGAATAGTATGGTGTTGAATATAAAGAACATTACTATGAAATGGCATATATCACACCCAACGATTTTCAAAAATAAGAAAAAAGAGATACACAATTGATATTCATCTTAATAAATTTTCAGTTTTTCTACGTTATGATGACGAAGTTTCTATTGCTGTATGTTGTACAGATTTGTGTACCAAGAAATTCTTTAGAATCACTTTTTTACAGTATAGCCCCCTTCCAATAAAAACATTTGGAGCACAACACTTTTCTTCGTAAATTGCACGTGGTGGTTTGCCAAATTGCTGCGTCCAATATACCTTTCGCAACAACGTGTACCACCGATACTACTCAGTCATATACCAAAAAAGTGAGCTATCGAACTGTTTCATACTCATAACAAACCACAACTTTTTAACAGAAATGCCGCAAACAGAAAGCAGAGTTGTCAAGACAGCGACTTCCATGAAGGTCTGATAGTGGTTTAACTTTGAAGACTCAGTTTTTCACATTCTTCAACCGTTACAATTATGAAAGCATTATCATTCTTACTGTCGATCATATTGAGCATAAGCAGTTGCTCCGCAAATCCCTCGGTGGAATCAATCAGTTATATCGCTCCGCACTCTGCAATGAAAATTTACTTTCATCGGGAACAGAGCGTGGACCTTTCAGCGAAGTATCTATTGCCATGATGCGTGCTTGTAGTGTTTCTTTTGCTTTAAGCGTCTCGCCGACACGGTAGCCAACGATTGCATGTGGCCATAAAACTTATATGCACATAGCAATCTGTACAAAGTTTCCAATAGGTGATGTCGCTCACCCGGCATTGATTGGCGAATTAGAAGGGGAAGATGAAATTAAACAATATTTTCATAGGGAAGCAGAAAACACCGGATGATGCGATGATGAGTCAATTGTCAGGAGAAATATGGGGTACAAACGGTAGAATGGGACACACGCCGACTGTTCGAGCATATGCAGGAAGACTACCGGATGGAGAGATAGGTGTTGAATTTGTAACAGATGCAATGCCTACAAATCTGCCTCCGCCATATAGATCAGGTCAAGTAATTAACTGGTCAGTAAGTGACACTAATGTTCCATCGGGCACAATAAATTCGAATAATATTGAGTTTAGAATAGTTAATAGAATAGAATATGCTGTTATCAAGGTAAAGGTCACAAAAAACACACAAATTCAATTACAACAAACAAGGGGTAAGTAAAGAATGTTATTTAAAAGGTTAGCAAGGGAAGAAGCAAACTCGGATTATATTTTTCCAACTGAGTTGCATATATCTTTAGAAGAGATTGAGCAAATATTAGGGATTAAATTAGAATTTTTCATTGATGATTTAGGTGAAACTTACGATGCTTTAATAGAGACAAAAAATGGTATCCGTATTGCTTTCGTCTGTCGAAAAGCCCATAATTATAAATATCTTATAATAGGTGTTGAAGAAAAAATTTTCAGAACCAATAAAGACTATAGAACTTTATTAGAGAATGAACTTTTACTACTTGGGATACCTGTAGATAAATTGGATTATTACAGTGGATGCTAAATAGTTAAACCAAAAATACACTGTTAAAGTCCTGAGATGTATCAAGAAAGACGGACACGAATTTAAAAAGTATTATATTCGTGAATTATGAGTAAAGCACAG
>JAYRWZ010000287.1:0-11429 GCA_041917875.1 Chloroflexota bacterium
CCTTTTTCACCCAACAAAGGCAAAAGTGTGCCATTGCGCATAATTTCAAAAGCCCCCGCATTACACACCGACAGCAGAAAGAAGTCTTTTTCTGACCAAGAGCGTTTTTCATTGGCATTGAGTAAGAATTGTCTGCTGAATTTACCATCGGCAGTCATGGTAATCCACACCTGATCTGACGCACGCATATCCAGCACCAAGCTGTCTGTGGTTACGGATTCATCAATAAGTCCGACGACGGTATTGCCGACCACTGTGAGCAAGGACGAATCTCCTTTTTGCTGTGATGAATGCGCAGATTTGGGGTCGGGTTTGAACACATAAGTGTAAATGACGACAACAATAGCCAAGAATAATCCTGCAAAAATAAATGCCCTTATGAGCAATGGTTTGACAGAATACTCTGCTTTTGGCGGTGCCGAGCGTGTTTGTTTGGGGGCATCACTCACGGGAGTGGCTATCACTGCGGGCGTGGGTTTTGATGCTACGCCAACTTTCGCAATAATGGCTTGAATCTCTTCTTCTTCGATCTTCACCATTTCGCAATATGTGCGCAAAAAGGAACGCAAATACGGTGCGGGCATAATGGAAAAATTATCCTGCTCTATTTGCTCTATAACGTGATGGCGGATTTTAGTACGTGCATAAATGTCATCAAGAGTTAGTCCATACGTCTCACGTCTGTTTTTAAGATATGCGCCTATACTGTCCATCGGTAGAAATCTTAGAGTGTAACATGGTGATTGTTGCAGAAAATCACGGTAATTTTGTCTATAATAGTGCTGATAAGGCAAAAATAAGAAATCTCATAACGCTTTCAGATATTTATGCATTTTGATACCATAGTTTTTTATCATGCCCTCTATGTGGGATTTGCTTACTCCATGCTTGCCTTTGGTGCTACCTATTACCGACAAGTGGTGGATGACCTTGATTTGCAAGAGGTGTCCCTCGGTGAAGACATAGCAAGTGTGGAGCTTACACCCATTATTTGGCTTTCTGTCGGCTCATTTTTTTTTGTTTTCTGTATCTTTGCGTTCATTGCATTGATACAATCAGAGGGAAATATCTTCCTCTATGTGATACCGATTGCATGCGCCGTCAACATAATGCAATTGCTTATGAGGGCGCATAATCAGCGTTTATTGATCAAAACGCAGGGCATCATCGTGCGCCATTTACTGATTGAAGGCAATATTCCGATTCCTTACAGAGATGTCAAACGTATCTATATCAATGAGTTTATCGGGTGGTTTGTTGTGGAGTTTTTCACAGACGATGATAATGTTCCGGTTGGCTCATGTCATCTGCGAACACAAGATTTGTCGCATATTATCCGCATATTCAGGCACAAGAATCCTCAATGTTCGGTGCATATTGATGGGGCATTTACTTTGGCACTCGACCAATAAGCACAGCATGGCATGATGATATAAGCTATCACAGCACAGAAAACAGTATTTGTAACATATAAAAGATGAAAGATTTATGGCAAAAGACATGATTCGTATAGGGTCCGGACAAGGTTTCTGGGGCGATTTACTCACAGCACCGCTGGACCAAGTCTCCAAAGGCGATATTGATTATCTCATGCTCGATTATTTGGCAGAGGTAACGATGTCCATTATGCAAAAGCAAAAGATTAAAAATCCGGCAATGGGTTATGCACGCGACCTTGTGCAAGTATGCGAAGAAGTCATGCCCTACTTAATGAGTAAGAATATCAAACTTATCACCAATGGCGGCGGCGTCAACCCCGAAGCAGCACGTGATAAGATATTCGAGGTGGCACGCAAACTGGGTATCACCGGCTTGAAAATAGGTATTGTGACCGGCGATAATTTGCTCGGCAGAATAGATGAGCTTGTTGAGCAAGGCCATGCTATGGAAAATATGGAAACAGGACAACCCATCGCGGAAGTCAAAGATTCATTGCTCAGTGCTAATGTCTATTTGGGTGCTATGCCTATTGTGGAAGCATTGCGTCAGGGTGCACATATCGTCATCACGGGTCGCACCACAGATACGGGCTTAACTATGGCACCGATGATTTATGAATTCGGCTGGTCTGCGGATGATTGGGATAAATTAGCGGCAGGCACAGTGGCGGGGCATATCAATGAATGCGGGGCGCAAGCCACAGGCGGTAATTTTCTTGGCGACTGGGAATCCATACCCGATATGGAAAATATCGGCTTCCCGATTATTGAGGCATATCCTGACGGTTCTTTTGTTGTTACAAAACATGAGGGCACGGGCGGACGTGTTTCCCGCGAAACCATCAGCGAACAATTGATGTACGAAATCGGTAATCCTGCCGAATATATCACACCCGATTGTATTGCGGATTTCAGCACCATCAATATTGAGGATTTAGGCAATGACAGAGTAAGAGTCTATGGCATTAAAGGTAAACCTGCCACACCGTTTTACAAGGTTTCTGCAAGTTATGCCGACGGCTATACGGCTTTCAGTTCACTGACATATTCAGCACCTGATGCGTATAAAAAAGCACAAGCAGGTAATCGAATCTTACGAGCACGCCTTGAAAAATTAGGATTGCAATTCGACGAAATCCGCACCGAATATGTGGGAATGAATGCTTGTCACGGTCCATTAGCACAAGCCATCGAGCCCAATGAAGTGATGATGCGCATAGGAGTGCGTTCACGTGATTATGCGTCCGTTGAACGCTTCGGTAAAGAAATTGCGCCGCTTATTTTGACAGGTCCGCCAAGTGTGACGGGTTTTGCCGGCGGCAGACCCAAACCAAGTGATGTTGTGGCATATTTCCCCGCACTCATTAAAAAAGAAACCGTCATTCCAACCATTATTGTTGAAGAAGTGTAATTTTTTCTTTTATCATGATATTCCTTTCGGACTGTATGTGCCGAAGGGAATATCATGTGCTATGGTCATAATTATTAAATCGTATTTCAGCCCTCGTTCTTATTTGTTACTTGTATATTCTCATGGATCATTCAACAACTGACAAACAAATTACACCATGTATCAGTGTTATTATTCCTACATTACAGGAAGAAAAATTATTAGAAAAAACATTGCGCTGTTTTTCGCCTTTAATTCAATCCCAATATCATTTAGAACTTATTATCAGCGATGGCGGCAGCACAGATAATACTCTGACCATTGCTCGTCAATTTACCGATAATATTGTTATTCACTCAAAAAAGGAACGTCAAACCATAGCCGAAGGACGCAATGCGGGGGCGCATCATGCTCAAGGGAAAATATTGCTTTTTATCAATGCGGATACCATTATAGAAAATCCGGAACCATTTATTCGATATATAGCAGAATGGGCGGAAAATACTTCTCCTTCTTCGGCTGCATTGGCATGCTCTGTGCATGTATTGCCATCGGAACGTACATGGAGTGATGCCGCGTTTCATGGTTTTTTCAATAATTATATTCGCTTTTTTGTTAATGTGCTGGGCATAGGCATGGGGCGCGGTGAATGTCAAATAATCCGTGCAGATGTTTTTCATGAATTAGGCGGCTATAATCCGACAGTGTCCGCAGGTGAAGACTTCGACCTCTTTCGCCGCATTGCCCATCGTCACAAGGTTCATTATGCGCCGGAATTAGTGGTGTATGAATCTCCTCGGCGTTTTCGAAAATATGGTTATATCAGATTACTCTGGAATTGGACAATTAATGCACTTGCCGTTATGATGACAGGTAAATCCATTGCCAAAGAGTGGGAACCAATACGATAAAAATTATTCTATACACACTATGAGAGCAATTATTCAAAGAGTGCATAAAGCATCGGTCACCGTAGAAGGTACTACTGTGGCTGCCATAGATCGTGGCTTACTTGTACTGCTTGGCATAACACATCATGACACACAAGCCCACGGAGAATGGATGGCGCATAAAATAGCACATTTGCGTATTTTTTCCGACGATGAAGGCAAAATGAATCTGTCTGTCAAGGATATTGGCGGGGCTGTGCTTATTGTATCTAATTTTACATTATATGGTGATGCAAAAAAAGGATTTCGTCCGAGTTATATTGATGCTGCTCGCCCTGAAATTGCTGAACCGCTCTATGAATTTGTCTGCAAGGAATTATCGGAACAGCATCATATATCTGTGGCAACGGGTATATTTGGCGCTATGATGGATGTGTCATTAGTTAATGATGGTCCTGTCACTATTTCACTTGAAAAATAAAAAAGAGTTGCGGCGTTGGGATTGATTTTTTGTAATATTTCAGGACTGACAACTCATGAAACCAAGCTATTCCGAACAACTAATATTCAGGTATATTTCAACTGTCAAGGATAGGTAATAAGTATTTTTCCACTATTATTTCCTTTTTAGTTACACATAATATGAAAAAAATATTAGATTCAAATTTATTAGGGGGTATTGAAGGACCATTCATTACTTATGAAGACATAACACTTGACAAAATGATATCAGGTGATGATGAAGCAAGAGTAAAGGAATTACTCCATACATTAGTAAAACCATACATCAAAAGTTTAGCAAAAGATATACAAGAGCAAATAAAAGACTGCGTTTCGTATGTTGTTCAGATGAACCTAAACGGAGCTGTCTGTTTACATGACCCAATAGATTGTCTTATCACCCCTCCCAAAGATATGCATCTTTTTTATTGCTGGGTATGGGAGGTGGTATTTTCAGAAGATGGAGAACAGCACGTTGATATTAATGAAATAATTTTCGATAACAGATTATTTCCTAACTGGTAAAATATCGTTTTTGAGACTACTACAAGGAATGTCTCACATTCTTCAGCATCCAAAAATCACAGAGCCACCCCACGTCGGAAAGTGCTTCACGCGCCATATAAGGCATCGCTTTCACATAAAAAGCCGAAAACTGACATTGTCTATCGGCAATAAAGCATATCATCGAATCTTGTCCGTCAATGAATTCGGCTGACTTTGGGAAGTGTTTGAGTGGTGTTTAATCTGCCAAGACAACCACTCCCTGCACATTCCATATAGGACTTGTTATTTTGTGTTAAAGTCTCAATAGGCATTGTCCAAAGTGCTAAAAATGGTGACTAATGTGTAACTTCGCATTCAAATTTTCGTGATAGTCACACGCACATTCATGTTTCATTCATAATAAACTCAACAGTATGAAATTACGTAATCACCTTATGCTCTATGCCATTACGGTATGCAGTATGGTTGCGGGCACATATCAATCAACTGCCCAGATGAACCCAATTAAGTATGAGGAGTTCGATTTACCCAATGGTTTGCATTGCATTCTTCATGTGGACAAGTCAGCTCCCATTGCAGCGGTTATTGTTCATTATCGCGTCGGCTCACGCGATGAGAATCCCAAGCGGAATGGATTCGCTCACTTTTTCGAGCATTTGATGTTTGAAGGCACACAGGATATTCCTCGTGCTTCTATCAGTAAATATGCCGAGGGTGTCGGCGGAAGGCTCAATGCATATACCTCCTTCGATGAAACCGTGTATCACATGGAAGTTCCTGCCCACGAGGTTAAATTACCTATGTGGATAGAATCGCAACGTATGCGCAACCTTATCATTGATAAAATTGGCGTGGAAACACAGCGCGGCGTAGTGAAAGAAGAGCGCAAAATGAGCTATGACAATCGCCCTTATGGTACATGGAATGAAAAATCCAATAAATTATTATTTCAGGGTGGATCGTATGCATGGACTCCGATTGGCTCGGCACAGCATATTGATTCCGCGGCTATACCTGAATTCCAAGAATTTTACGATCGTTTTTATCAGCCCAATAATGCTACGCTTGTTATTTCCGGCGATATAGACCCCAAACAAATTCGCGGATTTATTGACAGCTATTTTGGCTCTATTCCACGCGGTAAAGATATTGTCCGTGAAAAATTTATTCTTGAGCCGTATAATGGCACATCGCGCGAAACCATCGAAGACCCCAAAGCACAATTGCCTGCTATGTTCGTAAGCTATCGCGGACCCAAAATGGGCGATGTGGATGCTTATGCTTTCCAAATGTTGAATGATATTTTGGCTTCGGGCGAAAGTTCACGCCTCTATCAACGACTTGTGGACAAAGATCAAGTGGCTGTGCAAGCTAGCGCATTTAACTGGGATTTGCAATATGCTGGCAGAATATCCATGATTGGTGTGGCTGCTCCCGGCAATGAATTATCTGTTGTGGAAAAAACCATGGACGAAGAAATTAAACGTCTTCAAGCCGAAGGTGTGACAGATGAAGAATTCGTGAAAGCCAAAAATATTGCGGAAGTTCGTTTCCTGTATGATAAAAAAGGTGCACTCGATAAAGGTATGGCACTTGCAAAAGCCCATACTTATTTTGGTAATGCTAATCTTGCCAATACCGAAATAGAAAAATTCTATAAAGTTACCAAAGAAGATCTGAAAAGAGTAGCCAATAAATATCTTACGCTCAATGACCGTGTGGTACTGTATTATGTGCCAAAAGCAAAAACCGATGCAAAAAGCGGTGGCTGATATATATTTTGATTGTATAATTTACACAAAGAGCTGTCATTGACAGCTCTTTGTGTTTTTATGAAAAATGAAAAGTTCTCTATGGCGATGCACGGCTTATTTGTATGAATCACATGAGAAAATATCCTGTGAAACATCAAGCTGTTATTCAATTCATTTCTATCATTAGCGCATTTGTGTGTGCCGATCAAAGAAAAAGCGTGTTATGTCCCACTTCTCAACCGTATGTTCTAAACCGGACACAAAATGCTACCGTTATATTTTATGATAAAATGCTGTGTAACGGTAAATAATCCCATACAATTTCATCAAGAATTTCTCTGTCAATAATCAACAATCGTGTTGATTCGATTGCTTTGTAACGATGCAGTGTTTCTTTTTCCGGCAATACATGATGTATCATTGTTCGGGCAGGTAATGTTTGATTGGAATGTTGCTCGACAAATGTCCCGCTTATAATCACGGCGCAAACGGCAATACCATTGCGGAAAGGAATAAATATTTCACCTTTTTCCACGTATTGCTCCGACATACTTCGTGCTGCCTCGGCAATAACCGAAGAGGGGATATTGGTTAATTGTTGTGTACTCGCAAACAGCCGGATTTTCTCTACACCTGTTAATTGTTTATTCTGAATACAAGCCGATAATACTTTTTCCATATTTTGTTTCAGCGCGGGATTTGCCGATTCCGCAAATGTGCGGTACTGTTCGGGATTTGATCTGTGGAGCGAAACGATTGCAATTTCCGAAAGTAAATATTCGGCATGATCGGCAAAAGCACGGAACACATCTTCGGTGCCCTGTGAGGGATGATGTTGCAATGCCTCAAGAGCGCATGCTTTTGTCCATACATTAACCGTGGCATGGTCTTTCCAGACAATGTCGGTCAAGCGTTTTTCTATGGATAATTGTTCTTGAGGATAATGCCATTTGAATGTTTCGATCAGATCATCGGCAGTATAATCTTCAAGTAAGGGCACAATATCATTTTTAATTTGTTCATCCACGGTTACATCAAGAATTTCGAGAGCATAGACGCGTTCTTCATTTGTGCCTGAACGTAATTTATCGCGTAAGCCCCGAATAATGCGTGCATCATACATGGCGGAGAGTATAGTAAAAAGGCGATGATTTTTGGTATGTAATTCATGGCGAAGAGCTTGGGCAATGTCTTGACATGAGGGTATGGTTTCCACATCACGCAAGGCGGCTACTGTCCATAAAATAGCGGCTATTTCTTCATCAAGGTCGCGGCGCAAAGCACTTTGTTCGGTGGAACTTGCCGTATAATTTGCATCGGCAAGAGCTTCTAATGCCTCATAGCGCACTTCTTTGTCGGGATGGCGCAAAGCGGCACGCAAAGCATTTTTGATACGATGCTCGCCCATGCGTCGGTACATACGAATAATATTGATTTGCAAGCTGCGGTCTTGTCCGATGCGAGAAAATAATTGCTCTAAATGCACCAAGATATGTCCGCCTGCCAATATTATTGCCGACGCTGCCGTATGCCTGAAATCCTTCATACTCAAATGCTCGATTAAGCGCATCCACAATTCCGGTCGGCGCACTTTACCTGCTGCGACCAGAGCTGCTCTTTTCACTCGCGGTGAACTATCATCAATAAGTTGGAGCAATAAAGCAATCGCTTGAAAGCGGGTGGATTCGCCCAGAATTTTCGCCGCTAATATGCGGTCAGACACATTCTCGGAACGCACTAACTGGCTTATTTCATCAATGGACATTCCCGCCATCGCATCTAAATATTCCAATGTTTCTTTGGCTGATGCCCGGTCTTTTTCATCCGGCGATGTTTGTATCAGATGCATTAATGCCTTACGTGCCGCAAAGGAATGGAACTGTCGTATCATGCTAAACACACGGCTGCGAACAAAATCGGACGGATTAGCCAGCACAGCACCAAAAGCCACAGATAAAGCCGTCGGCTCAAAACGGCTAATCATGATAAGTGCCTTATTAACTTTTCCCGGATCATCGCTTTGCAAGGTTTCAAGCAATCGCTCTGTTATGAGTGCGCGCCTGTCGTCCGGCGAACTGTTGGCTGTCAGAACCGAATCGCGCAATACCGTTCTGTACGATACATACATAAGCCAACCAAGCCGCAACCATACAATCGTTATACAGAAAAAAATGATATTGTAGGCAATAAGATTATGAAAATTCGCCAAGGTAAATATCAGCAATATGCCGCCACCGACTAAATTGCCCGCCGCTTTCGGCACACCTTCCACCATGGACTGAAATCCCAGACGCTCATGAGCAGGCAAGGGCTGATATAATATCTGAAATGCAGGATCATTCAATGCACTTCGCAATACTCTTTCCATCAATTTGCCAAAAGCAACAAAGGCAAAAAACATGGAACCAATGCCAAAAACAAGACCAGTTAATGCTGCCGAACCAACAGCAAGAGCAATGATCGCGGGCAAAAGCATCAAGCCGATACGCAAGCCGTAACGATCGAGCAAACGACCCGAAAGCAATGTCTTGACGATAAATTCAGCCACTGCAACAAAACCATAAAATATACCGAGAAATGACGCTAAGACTCGCGGCTCAGTATAAAGAAGTTTGGCTTGATCCATGAACATATAATCCATGAAATAGATGCCTATCATCGGCAAAAAGGCAAGCAAAAACAATAATGTCGAGTAGCGATTGGAAAAAAATCGAGCAATAGTAACCGATGATGAACCCGATATGGTGTCGGGCTGGCGAGAAATCTCCGAATGCACTACAGCATAGCGCTTGCGAATAAACGTATAAAGCAGCAAACACAAAACCAAAGCCACCGCCGCAATAATCAATAAATCTTGTGTTCTGATATAATTGATAAGCAGAGGAATAGAGAAAAACCCAATCATGTCGCTTATTACTTCGCCGGCACCGATCAGCCCGAATAAGCGCTTACCCTGACGCACATCGAACATAGTGCTTGCCAAATTCCAAAACACCACCACCGATATATAGGTCACTATACGAATCCATATAAACAACACAAATGACACTATGCGCATATCGAAAAAATAGGCAGCAATGGCACAAAACAGCACGCTACCAATGAGAAAGATAAGAGAACCGAGCATCTGTTTGCTCTGCGAGGACTGCTTACCAAAATGCGAAGACACAAACCACAAAAGCCAACCGGCTACACCCGAGCCGATATATGCTACGGGCAACATCGTCGTGGAATAACTTTCCAAAAACAATGTCGTGGCTGCCGTGAAAAAGAATGCTCCGCCGGCTCCGATAAGAAAAGAAAACAGCGTCAGCAAGAGAATAGGAAGGCCTTCTCCGGCACGTATATTAAGCAATGAACCGAGTGTTGAACGTGAAGACATACAATCTATGATAGGGGCGGATGCACTGTGAAAGAATCCGTCCGATGAAAAGATACATTTACTTTTTTTACAAATTTACCGCAATTCTCTATCGCAGCATCTTCTCTTCCATTGAGCCGCATCTTCCATGATGCCAAAAGATGTGGCGAGATCTTCAAGAATACAACAATATAAGCAGGAAAAACCATAATAATAGCGGCATGATAATTGAAAGCATATCCAAACAAATTCTCTTACCCAACCAACCATCGACATGACATTATCGCGCGCCATACGAACATTTCTCGAGCATATAGAATTGCAAAGAAATTTATCCCAACATACAGTGATGACCTATCGCCGCGGCTTAGGCGAATTTTATGACTTCTTGAAAGAATCTTATGGCGAGATACCGACCGTCGAAGATATCCGCACCGAAGATATACGCCCTTTTTTGGGATGGTTGCATGATCGCGGACTCGCAAAAAAATCATTGCGCGTCAAACTTGCCGCCGTCAAATCGTTGTTTTCTTTTATGCAAAAACAAGAGTGGATTCTCAAAAATCCGACGGCACTCATTGCCACACCCAAAGCTGAAAAAAAATTACCGTCATTTCTTCAGCCGAAAGAAATTGAAGCATTGCTCGCTTCATTCGATGACAGCACTGCCAAAGGTGCACGCAATCGTGCTTTGGTGGAACTGATCTATGGTGCGGGTTTGCGTATAAGCGAAGCATTGAATATCACTTTGGGCGATATATCGCTGCAACAAAAAACCGTGCGTGTCAAAGGTAAGGGCAATAAAGTGCGCATTGCACCTTTTGGACAAAAAGCCGCCGAAGCTCTTGAACGCTATATGGCAATGCGCAGTGAATTATGCGGGCAGTCTTCGGGTACTATAGTATTTCTTAATGGTCGCGGGGAGCAAATGAGCACCGCCGTCGCCTATAAAATCATCAATAAAGCAATGCGCCCCATCACAGATTCGCCACAAAAAAGCCCGCATGTTTTACGCCATTCATTTGCCACTCATTTGCTTGATAATGGTGCTGACATCAGCGCCGTCAGTGAAATGCTTGGACACAGTTCTTTATCGGCAACGCAGGTCTATACTCATGTGTCGGTCGAACGATTAAAAAATGCCTATAAACAAGCCCATCCGCGTGCTTAATATACACGATTGTTAAGATGGTCAGGACTTAAAATAGGACTATCATAACTTTACTTAACAACAATATGCCAACTATTAAAGAAATGTTTACTGTTTTAGATGATTTTCTAAAAGAAAGACCCGTTTATGAATATCTCAACGAAGGACTAAATAAAAAGACTATTGAAAATAACATCATGACTGCTTACGGATTTGATTATCCTATAGATCCACTTATAGTTGAACTATACTCATGGCATAATGGAGTAAGCGAAGATTTTTTAAAAAAACAAGGAACAGACGTATGGCTTTTTAGTATGGTCGCTCTTTTGTCCTTAGAAGATAGCATTGAATATGGTCGAGAACTAACTCGTGACCTCTCAGAGCGATCACCGGATGAACCACGATATTTTCATAATGATCCCCAAAATATATTA
>JAYRWZ010000288.1:0-1655 GCA_041917875.1 Chloroflexota bacterium
AGCGTTATCAGATTGGAAATATTTTCGGATATCTATTGATAATTGCGCGTAATAGGTGCTTGAACTATAAAAGAGATAACACGATTACCTATGACCAACTTGAAGACTTGCATCTCTTAGTCAATGAAAATGTCATAGAGTCGAAAGAGATAGTTGATTTGGTAACAATGTCTTTGGATTTGTTACCTGAACACTACCGAGAAGCGTTTGTGCTTCGTGAATACAATGGATTAAGCTATTCGGAGGTTGGTGAAGCAACCGGGCAATCCGTAGAAGTTGTGAAAGTGCGCATACACAGGGCGAAGGAAAAATTGCGTAAAGTTCTTGCCCCTTATTTTTCAGAAATGAACCATCAGGCATAATACGATGAATAACTACTTTGACACAATGTCGGAACAACTGACTGCATACTTAGACGGGGAATTACCTACTGATTTGCATGAAACTTTGTTCGAAGAACTTGCTCGTAATCCACAATTACGCGAGGAAATGAATGAGCACTTACTTATTCGCTCTGCTGTGCAAAAAGATAATGTTTTGCCATCTACACGAGTGCTTGACAATCTTTTAGCCGCTGTCGAAAGTGGAGAAACCCTTGTACCAATCGCTCAAGCAACCAATATTTCCGGTGTGAATATAACAGGTGGGCATATCAATTCCTTCCGCACCTTGATTGGAAGTGTAATTGCTTTAATGTTTGGCATCATGACACCCGCTATTGTACATGAAAGTACTTTGCGACATGATAACACAAATGTCATCGCAACAGAAGATACACAAAAGCAGGAAGCACCTGTTATTGTATCAGAATCACACTTGCCGCCTCTGTCCTCTGAAAATCTTGATGTCTTTCGACCTTCGTTCCCACCAAAAAGATCTCGCAATGCAGCGATTGTATCTCCTGCTGCTGCTGATGCACAACAATTAAGCCCTTCTATGGTGAATGAAAATGTGGAAGAACAAGTATCTTCCGTTTTAGTATCTGCAATTGAATCCATGCCTATAGGCGGGTCGAAGGATGATATGTCATTTGTTGCGAATAATTCTCATCATCCTGCAAATTTTATGACATCTGCTTCTTCATTTTTACCGATTATACCGCATGATAATGTTTCAGTACGGTATCGCGGTATGGGATATAATGGAGCAATATCAAACAATCAGTGGTTCAGTAATATGGGAATTGGTGTGTTTTATAAACTTGGAAGTGACCATTTTATTGGTATAGATATAAATAATGAGCGTCCCCAATTTGCGTATGAAGGAATAGTGGATAATCGCCAGTTTACCTATCAGCAAAATCCTTCATTTTTAAGTGTATCGCTCGCATATCGTTTTAATGCAAGTATGATGAAAGTGGGCAATTTTCAACCGTATGCGGAAATCTCCGGTGGTCTTGCTCTTCCTGATATGCCAGTCGGTAGAGTTGGTTCGGGCATTTTGTATTCTCCCACCCAAGAAGTATCTCTTTCTTTAGGAATGGAATATAATACACTTCGCTATAAATTTTTGGGAAATACATATTCATCAAACAACTGGGGAATTACGTACGGAATAATGATTAATATGGATGCTTTTTAAGGACAAATTCACCTAACATCACCCGAAACCGCTGTAGATTAATGAATACAGCGGTTTTTTTTTGCTGTTTTTCC
>JAYRWZ010000289.1:0-4485 GCA_041917875.1 Chloroflexota bacterium
CTTTTCTCTTTTCGCGTAGTATTGCCGACAATATTGCGATGGGCAACAATAACATAACACAAGAAAAAATTCATGCAATTGCAAAATCCATAGGCGTGGCGGATTTTATTGAACAATTGCCCAACAAGTATGACACAGTTCTCATGGAAAGAGCAGCTAACATCTCATCCGGTCAAAAGCAGTTGCTTGCATTTTGTCGCGCCTTGGCTGCCGACCCCGCCATTCTCATCTTAGATGAGGCAACTTCACATGTAGATACGGAAACGGAACAACTTATTGAAAAATCTATTGAAACTTTGCTGAAAGGCAGAACTTCAATTATTATTGCGCATCGGCTTTCGACGATTCAAAGAGCAGACCGTATATTGGTGATGCATCAAGGTGAATTAAGAGAGCAAGGTACGCACAAAGAATTGCTGGCACTTGGTGGCATTTACGCAAAGCTCTATCGTTTACAATATCAAGAAATCAAAGGCCATTCATGAAACATTTGCACTTCATAGGAATTGGGGGCACCGCCATGGGGGCTGTCGCCGTCGCTTGTCAACAATTTGGCTATATAGTCACAGGTTCCGATACTGCCGTGTATCCACCGATGAGCAATTTTCTCAAAGAATCAGAAATTCAATTTTTTGAGGGCTATAGTGAGGACAATGTGATCAGAACCGAACCGGACACTATCATAGTCGGCAATGCAATAAGCCGCGGCAATATTGAACTTGAATATGCGCTGAACAATCGTATCCCGTTAATGTCTATGCCGGAACTTATCAAAAATGTTCTTATTCATAAAAATACGTCTATTGTAATTAGCGGTACTCACGGAAAAACGACCACTTCATCATTGACTACATGGCTATTGGAATCCGCTGGCAAACACCCCGGTTTTCTTATTGGTGCCATCCCCGGAAATTTTTCTCAAGGGTGCCGACCCGTGACTGAAGATTTTCATAATACTCGCAGCGGTTATTTTGTGAGTGAAGGCGATGAGTACGACACGGCATTTTTTGATAAACGAAGTAAATTCATGCATTATCGCCCCGATATTTTAGTTATCAATAATTGTGAATTTGACCATGCAGATATTTTTGATTCATTAGCCGCTATACAAAACTCATTTCGCCTGTGTGCGCGATTAGTGCCCGGCAATGGACTTATTTTAGTGAATGGTGATGATGATAATGCAATGCAAACTGTCAGCACTGCACTTTCAGAAATTCAGACATTCGGACTTGGAGAACATAATACTCTGCGTGCCCATTCCATAAAATATACACCACAAGAGACAACATTATCGGTTTCCCTTCACGGTCAAGAAATTGGAACTTTTTCCATGACACTTGCCGGCGAATTTAATGTACGCAATGCACTTGCAGCAATTGGTATTGCATATCATATTGGCATTTCGACGCAAGAAATTCAGCAAGGATTATCAACATTTCGCTTACCCAAAAGACGTATGGAAACAATTGCCGTATGGAAGAATTGTCCTGTCATTGATGATTTTGCTCATCACCCCACAGCTATTGCAGAAACCTTACGCGGCGTAGTACAATAATATCCCCACAAACGTATTATTGCAGTGTTTGAGCCGCGATCAAATTCTACGACAATTAACATTTTTCAAGAACAACTTGCCCAATGCTTCGATGACGCTTCCGTCGTACTGTTCGGTGCAATCAACAGACCTGAACGCTATGCAGCGGAGCGGCGTTTAAATGTAGAATTACTCGCAGATGAATTACGAAAAAAAGGTAAAGCAACATATATTCTCACACAAGAACAATCCGCAGAGGCACATTGGGGAATATATTTACAACAAACTTTAGAAATACTTATTCAAGACAATGATATTATTGTGCTACTGAGTAATGGTAATATTGGCGGTTTAAGAGAATTATTGAGCTAAAATTTTATAACTAATAACAATATAATAAATGTTTTGGTATCAGCTATTTTTAGTGGTTGATATACTCAAACTATACCGGCATAATGATAAGAACACGGCTCCATCATTAAAAATCAGACTAATCAATAATGTACATCATCAAAATCACTTTAATCATTGGGTAACGTTAGAAATCAAGAAAATGAATCAAACAATTTTACACAATTACAATAATTATGGTATAAAGTCCAAAGAAATTCCATTGATGCAATAGCGCAAGCCGGTCGGCTCGGGACCATCGTCAAACACATGTCCCAAATGAGCATCGCATTGAGCGCAAAGTGCTTCAACACGCGTCATGCCGTGACTGGTGTCTTTCTGATAGCGCACAGCTTCGGAATGAATGGGTTCATAAAATGAGGGCCACCCACAACCGGCATCGAATTTGGTGTCTGATGAAAACAATTCCGTTTCACAACAAATACAACAATAAACGCCGGTATCTTCTTTTAAATAAAACGGATGCGAAAATGGTCGTTCTGTTCCCTTTTGTCTTGTAACATAATATTGTTCGGGTGTTAATATGTCTTTCCAATTTTTTTCCATGTTTATCTCTTAATTAAGACTAAATTCAACAGTGTGTTGTTCCTCAATTCTCTCTGTAATAATAATATCGTCTTCATTGTCGGATTGAACAATAGAAATTAATCTGTTTTTGACCATATCTAAAATTGCAAGAAAAGTAGCGACAATATGCTGTTTTGTATCAGCTGTTGTCATGCGTAGAAAACTGAGTTCTTTCGTTTGTTTTAATAAATCTAAAATAAGCGAAACTTTTTCTTCAACCGTTACCGGACGTTTTTGCATTACATGGGCTTTGGGTTCTTTTGGTGCGCGAGCTAATGCTTTGCGTAATGCCCGCATTAAATCGAACAGAGTAGCATTTTTCAAAGAATCATTATATGGTAAGGCGTCTCTTTCTGCTTCGAAAATTGAGCGATAATATGTATATCTTTGTTCATCGGCTTTTCCGGAAAGATGTACAGCGGCTTCTTTAATCTGCTTGTATTGTAACAGTTTCTGAACTAAAGCTGTTCGCGGATCTGCTTCATCTTCGGATGATTGTTCTGTAATCGGACGGGGCAATAACATTAATGTTTTTATCTGCATTAACGTTGATGCCATCACCAAAAATTCGCCCGCTAATTCTAAATCAAATAATTGAATAAAGCGAAGGTATTCCAAAAAGTCAGATGTTATCTTTGCAATCGGAATGTCGTAAATATTTAATTCATCGCGCTGTATAAAGTAGAGCAATAAATCGAAGGGTCCTTCAAAATTTGGTAAACGTATTGTATAATCCATCGTCTTTGTATTAAGGTAACACAATAAATGTTGTTGTTGAATATTGACCACCATACCACAGTACCGCTGTATAAGTACCAAAACTGAAATACTTATGAGGTATTGATATTGTTGGCGATTGAATTTGAGGCACAATAAACGAGCCAATAATCGCACCGGTGGCATCAAATACTTGTAAGGTTGCCTGCTGATTAAGACCTTCAAAGAGCATAATACAGTCGTTACGGACTATTGGGTCTGCCATTGTAATGACAACATTACCAAGACCTTGAGCAATAACAGTACGCTTTCTGCTATTGTATTCCAAGTAACCTGTGACTGTAATGCTTGTCTCTATTTTGCTTTTGTCAATCCGTACAGGTACTTTATCCACGCTGCATTCAACAATGCGAATCGTCATGGTAGTCGTATCAACCACACCTAATGTCCCAACAATGGCAAAAGGTATAGTTTGCTTCTGCTCTGTAGTCGAAAAAGGTATGGTCATTTGCCATGTCACCACTCTGTTACCATTGACGATACTATGCTGTAATTGTGTTTCCATGCCATTATACGAATACGGTATTATCCCGATGACGCCATCGCGAAATTCAACAGATCCCTGAAGTGTCAACACCTCACTCAGCTCTGAAGTATGAGAAAATGAAATATCTAATGGAATCAGTAATGTGTCACCAATAGCAAGTGAAAAAACACTTTCTGTACTTAATCCGGTTAGTGCTGCTCTATTTTTACCCGCACCATACACCATAATATTAGATAAAGCTTCATAGCCGAATATAGCATTGTCCGAGAGTATCATGCTACATTTTGTGAACATTTTTTCTCCTTTTTGGGGTGTAAAGCGAAATGGAATTGTATGAGTACCACCTGCAGCTATTGAAATAACATCACCAACAGTTGCAAGGCATTGGAAAGAACTCATATTCGTAGAATTTACAGCTAAAATTTTACATTCGGCTTCTTTATTGCCTCTATTAAAAATAACCAGGTTTTTGATTATAGTGTCGCCTATAAAAATTTCACCAAAATCGAGTTCCTTTTGCATTAACAGTACTCCCATAGCCATAGCTGTAACAGGTATTCCTATTTCTCCGGTTTGTGATGGCTTAGAGGCAATAGAATACGTAAATGTTAATTTGTCGATGATCGTATCCGGTATTTTAGGTGAATATGTAAATTCAAATTCTTTGGAACCTTTTTGTTCAAATTTAATCGGGTACTTTACGGGC
>JAYRWZ010000290.1:0-5479 GCA_041917875.1 Chloroflexota bacterium
ACGGATCAAAGTTTGCTTAGTCGCTATGTTTGGAGCCAAGTTTCGGGCGCAGAACAATACAGTATAGTAGTTTCGAAATCATCGGATTTATCGAACCCCATTGTGAGTGCAGAGAATTTGAGCAAATCGGAATATGCTTCACTTTCGGAACTTGAATTGTCCACGACCTATTATTGGCAAGTACGCAGCAGTTCTCAAGAGAATGGCAATAGCGTATCGCCTGTGTGGAGTTTCACGACCGCAAGTGCTAAGTTGGCATCTGCACCTGATTTGATCATGCCTGCGGCGAATGCCGTTGTTGCCACCGGACGCATCGAATTGCAATGGAGCAGTGTAGAAGGCGCAACAAGTTATGATGTACAAGTGTCAGATAATCAGGATTTTAGCACAATCGCTTATAATGGCTTAGGTCAAACCGCATCTTCATGGAGTGTGGATGTAGCGCAAAGTTCACGTACCTTATACTGGCGCGTTCGTTCGGTGAACAGTGCGGGCATAGGCGCATGGTCAATGTGGCGTCGTTTCAGCACATCGGCGACAGCATTGTTAGCCCCTGCACTATTATCACCGCCACAAAATGCGGTTCGCGTAGAGCCAACGGTGATATTTGTATGGAATGAAGCATCGAATGCCGTATCATATCATGTTCAAGTATCTACGGATGCGAATTTCGGAACGATAGTATATGCGAAAAATAAGTTAATAGGTCAATCAACGTTACCGTTGACATTAAATGCTTCGACGACCTATTATTGGCGTGTTTTATCGGAGAATGAGCAAGGCGAAAGCAGTTGGTCACCTGTATGGAGTTTTAGCACCTCATCGGGCACAACTTCTGTGTCAGAGAACATAAGTGACAATAGTGTTCGCGTATCACCTCATCCTGTCGTTGGTCGTATCGGCATAATGATAGATCGCGAAGGCATATATGAAGTATCCTTATTGGGTATGGGCGGCGAAGAAGTGCAGAATTTCGGCAAAGCGAGCATAGGTCAGAATGAATACTCAACCGAGGGATTGAGTGCCGGTATGTATATAGTACGAATCAGCGATGGGACAACATTGCGCCACATACCGATAGTAATCACACGCTAAGTCATAGTAATCATTGCTTAGTAAGTAATGTCCCTGTCGTTCAATAACGGCAGGGATTTTTTTTGCATACTTGATAGTATTCATCAATTTCGTATATTGAACGTATGATATGCGATAATGTATACTCAGAAAAAATATTTACACATCACAAGAAAGGAATCCGATAATGAGCGTAAACATTGTAACTGTGACAAGCCAAGCAGATATACGTACATTTATTGATGCTCAATGGCTGTTCTATAAAAATGATCCTAACTTTGTTCCCCCGCTTAAAATGGATAGAAAAAAACTATTGAATAAAAAAGTCAATCCATTTTATAAACATGCGGAAATGGAGCTGTTTCTCGCAAAACGCAATGATGCGATTGTGGGGCGCATTGGAGCAATCGTCAATTGGAATCACAATAAAACTCATAATGACAAAGTGGGATTTTTTGGTTTTTTTGAATGTGAAAATAATCAAGAAACCGCCGATGCACTTTTTCAGGCAGCAGGTGAATTTTTGAAAAAGCATTCAATGTCACAAATGCGCGGACCGGTGAATCCTTCCATGAATGATGAGACTGCTCTTCTTGTTGAAGGGTTTGACAGTCCTCCTGTTGTGCTTATGACCTATAATCCACCGTATTATGCAACATTGATTGAAAATGCAGGTATGAAAAAAGTGCAGGATTTATTGGCATATCGTCTGCACAATGAGGAATATTTGAGCGATAAATTGCGTCGTATGACCGATATAGTGCGTGAAAGAAATCATGTGAATGTTCGTTGCGTAAATTTTAAAAATAAAGAACAATTCTTGAAAGATGTTCAGACTCTGAAAGAAATTTATAATTCGGCATGGCAGCCAAATTGGGGCTTTGTGAAAATGACGGATGAAGAATTTGATTTTCTTGCCAATGATTTAAAACAAATTGCCGATCCCGATTTTACCATTATTGCCGAAATCAAAGGACAGCCTGTTGGCTTTGCCCTTGGCTTACCCGATATAAATCAATCGCTTATTTATAATAAAAGTGGCGGACTTCTTTCAGGAATATGGCATTTATTGACAAAGAAAAAACATATTACCATCACACGCATTATTGTGTTGGGAGTTTTGCCCGAATATCAAAAAACAGGTGTTGATGCCGTGATGTATTGGGAATTAGGCGATAAAGCTCGGAAAAAAGGCATGCCTTATGGCGAGGCATCATGGATTTTGGAAGATAATGTCATGATGAACCGTGCTTTAACAACTACCATGAAAGGTGAGGTGTATAAACGCTATCGTCTTTATGAAAAAACTCTTTGATGGTTAAAATGAGTTACGCATAATATAATGAAGAGAATCTCCTGTTCTTTTCCATTAACTTTAGAAATCAATGCGAAAAAATCACACTATTCGTAGAGTGTTTTGTAATTTTGGGAATAGTTTTCCATCAATAAGAATCAGGGTAATCTTACTATAAGAAGCTAAACACACAAAAAGTTTATTAGGTAGGTGACGATACAGGAGCCAATGCTCAAAAAATAAAAGAGCCGTTTTTTGCCAATGCACGAATGAAAATAGTAATTTTGAAAACTATATAACAAAATAGATAAATAATATGTTTGAACAGACTTTTAAAAACATAGACGACATACTGTACAAAGATGCAGGTGCAGACAGCGAATTAGACTATATTGAACAAACATCGTGGGTTTTGTTCTTGCGTTACCTTGACCAATTGGAAAGTGAAAAAGTGGACGAAGCCGCTTTGGAAGGAAAAGAATATCAATACATTTTGGACGAGCAATTCCGTTGGCCAAATTGGGCAATGCCTAAAACAGCAGACGGAAAACTTGACCACCACAAAGCCATGTCCGGACCCGATTTGGTTCAGTTTGTGGACTATAAGTTATTCCCCTATTTGGCAGGTTTCAAAGCAAAATCTATTGACAACCCGAAATCCATTGAATATAAAATCGGTGAGATTTTCAGTGAACTGAAAAACAAGGTAAAAAGTGGCTATAATCTTCGTGAGATTATTGAAATGACGGATGAACTGCCTTTCGGCAGTTCTAAAGACAAGCATGAACTTAGCCATTTGTATGAGACCAAAATCAAAAATATGGGCAATGCCGGTCGCAATGGCGGACAATATTACACCCCACGACCTTTGATTCGTGCCATTATTGAAGTGTTGAATCCACAAGTTGGCGAAAAGATTTATGATGCAGCGTGCGGAAGTGCGGGCTTCTTATGCGAAGCTTATGCGTATATGTATAAACGCATGGAGAAAAACACAAAGAATTTAAAAAAACTCCAAGAAAATACACTTTACGGCAAAGAGAAAAAGAATCTGGCTTATATCATTGGTGTCATGAATATGATTTTGCATGGCATTGAAGCACCAAATATTATTCACACCAATACGCTGACCGAAAATATCAGAGACATTCAGGAAAAAGACCGTTACCATGTCATTCTTGCCAATCCACCATTTGGCGGAAAGGAAAGACCCGAAGTTCAACAAAATTTTGACATCAAAACCAGCGAAACAGCTTCTTTATTCTTACAGCATTTTATCAAAAGTTTGAAAGCGGGCGGACGAGCAGGTATTGTCATTAAAAACACTTTTTTAAGTAATACCGACAATGCCTCGGTTTCATTAAGAAAACATTTATTGGAGAGTTGCAACCTGCACACCATTTTGGATATGCCGGGCGGGACGTTTTTGGGGGCAGGCGTAAAAACGGTGGTACTGTTCTTTACCAAAGGCGAACCAACTAAAAATGTTTGGTATTATCAGTTTGATGCAGGCAGAAGTCTTGGTAAAACCAGTGCTTTAAATGATAATGATTTGCAAGAATTTGTCACGCTGCAGAAAACTTTTGCTGATAGCGAAAATTCTTGGAGCATAGACGTACAGTCAGGGCATGCCCTGACTCAACAATATGACCTCAGCGTAAAAAACCCAAACAAAAAAGAAGTGGTTCGGCTGCGCTCACCACAAGAGATTTTGGAAGAGATGAAAGCTTTGGACGAAGAAAGTGCAGAGATTTTAGAATCTATAAGAAGTTTGATTTAGAAATGAAAAACGAAATCATTTTATATAGACCCGATGAGTTGACCGAGCATATTGAAGTAATGCTCCTAAATGAAACTGTTTGGCTCAATAGACAACAAATGGCCTTATTGTTTGGTAGAGATGTTAAAACGCTTGGCAAACACATCAATAATGTTTTTTCGGAAGGTGAACTGACGGCTACGGCAACTGTCGCAAAATTTGCGACAGTTCAAAACGAAGGAGGCAGAAAGGTAGAACGCCAAGTAGAATACTACAATCTTGATGTTATTATATCGGTTGGTTATCGAGTAAAATCAAAACAAGGCACACAGTTTCGTATATGGGCAACCAATATTTTGAGAGATTATTTGTTGAAAGGGTATGCCCTAAACCAACGAATGAACCGCATTGAAAATAATGTAGAGGATTTGTCTCAAAAAGTTAATGAAATTTCATTGCAACTCAAAACACATCAAATCCCCAACCAAGGCGTATTCTTTGACGGACAAATATTTGATGCCTATGAATTAGCCTCAAAAATCATTCGCTCCGCAAAGAAAAACATTATATTGATAGATAATTATATAGACGAAAACACATTGACGCATTTAACCAAAAAGGAAAATGATGTAAATGTGTTGTTGTTATCAAAAAACATCAACAAGCAGTTGCAATTAGACCTCCAAAAAGCCAATGAACAATACGGAAACTTTGAAGCAAAAGCCTTTACCCATAGTCATGACCGCTTTTTGATTATTGATGGCAAAGAGGTATATCATTTAGGTGCTTCGCTGAAAGATTTGGGTAGAAAATGGTTTGTATTTTCAAAGTTGGAAGCGAAATCGGTGGACGGAATTATGAACGCAATAAAGGAACTGATATGAAAAAAGGAAAAAAAAGTCTGAACCAAGATTTACCTGATTTGTATGATTCTAATGATTCAAAAAATCAAGCCAATCAAAAAAATCAAAAAAATCAAGGTTCAGACAATAAGCAAGGTGATACACTGAGCCTGCCGAAGGGTTGGGAAATAAAAATAATCGGTGATGTTTGCGTAAGTGCATCTTCAAATGTTTCGCAAAATAAATTAGCGAATGACGAAGGTGATTATCCAATTTATGGAGCAAGTGGATTGATTAAAAAAGTAAGTTTCTATCATCAAGACAAGCCGTATTTGTCAATTGTAAAAGATGGTTCAGGAGTTGGCAGAGTTACAAAAATGGATGCATACACTTCTGTTATTGGAACTTTGCAATACATCTTGCCAAAAGAAAATATTGATTTAGATTACCTGAACTATTCTTTGATGTCCGTTGATTTCAAAAAATATGTTGCAGGTGCTGCTATTCCGC
>JAYRWZ010000291.1:0-8118 GCA_041917875.1 Chloroflexota bacterium
AGGAATTTCTTAAATATTGCAAAATATATGAACAATTTTTTCCGGAGATCTATCCGCAATAGCTGTCATAATATCATTAGAAACCCCTGAACGCGGTGGGTCTAAAACAACTAATTCCCTGCCACTATTACGAGGCAACAAATTTTCAATTGTATCAGCAATTATAGAACGTGCATAAAATTTGAATTTACCTTTTGGATAAAACTCGGCACACTTTTTTGCATTTTCTATTGAAAATCCTGCAACATCAATACCATAAACTTCCTTACATTGTTGTCCGACTTGAAATGCAAACAAACCATAACCACAATATAGATCAAGTAAATTATGATCTTCCGTCGGCTGAAAGATTTCTTTTACTTTATCGGCAATGTAATTTGCCATAGGTATATTCACTTGCATAAAACCGAACGGACTTGCTAATGTTCGTACATCATTATGGCTTAATCTCAAAGCATCAAAACCATAGAGTTTTTTTATTCGTACAGAACCTTTTGCTTCAAACTCTTGTTCAAGATAATAATCTGAACGCGAGGGGTCAAAAAACAAAAATGCTGATTGAACCTGTGGCAAAAGTTTTTTCATCTTTTCAGCAATAATCTTCGCCGCTCTAACGACAACAGCATCAATTTCAGCAATATTGAAAATACAAGCAACTTCATTATCTGATTGACGAAGAATAATAAAATTCAAACTTTGAGCAAAGTCTCTATTTTTCTTATCTGCAATAATGTCATATAATGTCTTGTATATGTCAATATGTAAAGGAGGGTCTAATAATGACTCAGCTACATCCTCTTTTGTAAACGAACCGTCAGCATGAGTGAACTTCAAACCGGTCGCCAAAATATTCACTCGTCTCTTTGTCGTTGAACGATAACCTCTTGGTTGGGGTGCTGCGACAATAGGTAACAAGGTGGCGGAAATTTTGTGTAATTTCCACCACTGTTGTAATGATTGATTTTTAATGTCAATTTCTTTTTCATACGCAATATCTGCCAATAATTCTATTTTCTTTCTTTCTTGTAAAGGAAAACCAAGTTTATCCATCACCAGATCAAAAAATGACAGTTGCGTACTTCGACCCGGAACAGTTTTGCTATGCGTATATTGTCCTTGTCTTTTCTGATTAAAGCCGGTAGTATTACTGCGGGATTGTGTATTTTCTCGCTTATACAATGATTGCCGGGGTTCAGATTTTTGTGTGTAGGTTTTCTTCATTTTGAAATATTAATGAGCAATAATCACAGGGAATGTTTGTGAACTTCCGTCAATTGTAAAAGTCACAAAATACACTCCGGAAGCAATATTAGAACAATTCCATTCAGCATTATTCTGATGTGAAAGTGTTGAATATACTTTTGCTCCGAGTGCAGAATATATAGTAACCGAAAATTCTTTGTTACTATTATTTGAGAAATAAACATGATTTTGTGCCGGATTGGGATTTATACTGAAACCGGATTCAAGACTACGTTGTTCATCTACAAACGATACATCTTTATCCATAATTGTAAGCATATCCTGCGAAGTAAGGGCACGTTTATATATACGAATATCCTCAACAATAAAATCCAAGGAATTTCTTAAAGTATCTGAAGAATTTTCAGCTCCGATAAAAATTGAAGAAGTCCACGGTAATGTGATTGATGTAGTAAATGGAATTGCAGTAATTCTAAAGCTGTCATAATAAATAATTAGCGTATCATCTTTTTTTACAAAAGCCATATAATAATATCTGTTAGGCTGACTCATTATCGGCGCAATGACTGTTTTACCATCAAGTGTAATCTCAAATGTTTGTTGATTGAGCGAATTAAGAACTGACACCTTAAAGCCGCGTTTATCTTTTTCATTATAAGCATCTATCAAAGTTCCTTTTGTTTTAGGATTTATATTATTCATCCAGAATGCCACACTAAAATCCTTCGTAAAATTAGCACTATCCTTTATCATTGCGGTTAGGGCATTATTTTCATTAGGGAAGCGAAGTCCGGCACCTTTTTCGCCATTAGCGAATACCGGATAATTATTGATAATTTTTGCATTGAATAATTGAGCACTTTTATCAAAGATCGTACCTGTCTCAATATTATCAAAATTCCAATGAGCGACCAAGTCTTTAGTATTGTTAGACAAAACAATCAGTCGTACATCTGACCAATCTCCGAACGTAGAATTACCTCGACTTCTTACTCGCCAATAATATGTGTCCGAAGAGCCGGTCAAGGATTTAACCACAAATGATGTATCATTTGCTTGCGACTGGTCTGTGACAATAGTTGTAAATTTTTCATCTGATGCAATTTGAATATTATATATGCTGCTTGCATTATTTTTTCTCCATCGCAAAGTGAGTGGTAGTTCTGCAACACGTGTTATCGGCGGTGGCGAGACAATAATCGGTGATGGCGAGACAGCCGATGCTCGCTCCATAATACCGACAAAACGCGCATTCGGGTTATTATCATTCCATTTACCTTCAGGATTATCACCTATATGCCCATAATCCTCTACTCCGCCATAATTATTTGGCTCTCCGTTGTTCCAATGTGTAAACGTAGATTTCTCACCACTTGACCACACATACTCGCCTTCTTTTTCACGATCATTAATACCTATCCATTTGTTTTTTACACCAAAGGTTGAATCTATCCATTTATTTTCAGCCAAAGATCTAACTGTTGCAAGATGTGCGCCAAATCTCTGAGCATAAGTATTTGCTTCTTCCCATGTTAATGATGGCGTCTCTTCATATCCATGACCATTAATTGTACTCATTCTCCATCTAAAATAGACACATTGACGAAGTTCAGACCATGGAGAAAGCAATGTATCTTGACCGAAGGAGCGTACTCTCCAATAATAAACACCATTATGTGGGAATTGTCCTGGTGTGGTTGCGCAATAATTATTAGAAAGTCGTAATGTTAAAATTGGTTCTGTAAATGTACTGTCAGTAGCCAATTGGAAATAATACCCCAGCGCATCATTCACTCTATCCCACGTAAATAACTGTTCTTCAGATAAAAGTGATGATTTATTGTCAGGCAAAAGCAACCGAGGAGGTAGAATATTTCCATTTTCTGATTGAATATAATGCGGGTATTCATAAATGGTGACATGATTGATTTGATTTTCTGTTATATCATTCCATAAACCATTTTGCAATATATTTATGTAATGTTCATTATTTTGATAATTATCAGGCTGATTGGGCGACCATTGTTGAAATGTCGTTGGTTCTCCACTTACCCATTTCCAATCTGCTTCTTTTCTTCTGTCAGTCAAACCAATTCGCAAATCGCCTGTAAAATTACTTCTGATAAATTCATTTTCTTGTTTATTCCTTACCGTGGACATATACAAACCGGCAGTTTTTGAAAGACCTAAAGCCATAAACCATGTATTACCTGTCACACCTGCATAGAATGATTTATTCGAGGAATTATATTTCCAAACAGGTAATGTATAGTTCCATATCTCAGATCTTTCATTCACAGAGTTCTCGAACACAGCTTCTACATACCAAAAAACTTTCTTTAATGTATCATCTGATTTAACTATATTAAGCGAAGTATAGAAAGTATCTTTTGTAATAAAGAAAGCAGTAAAGAAAAAGATTCCGGAAACTTGGCGATTTATTGTTATCTTGTACTCTTTTGCACCGAGCACCGAATTCCAGCGAAAAGTAGTTTTTTCAGGATTAACAATGGATTCATTTGCAGGACTGATCAATAATGGTGCATTTACGGTTGTATCAGCTGAGAAAGACCTAGTTAATGAGTCATTCATAACATTACCATCATTCGCATAGAATGTTCGTACAATCATCTCAATCGTACCACGACGGCGTAATACTACGGTATCAAATGATATGTTTTTTACGGCATTAGCTGCTAATTCATCAATGATTACAGTATCTCTATAAAATCTATTTCCGGTCGATGCTTGCTTCATTTTAAGAATGACAGGAATATTTTTTATAGTTTGGGAACTATTGTTTTTTATGCTCACATCAGGAATAAATCGAGGGATTTTGACAGATGCATTAACTTCGGGGAATTGATATTCTAATGGTTGGACATCATTGAGAACACGTATCGTGAATGTTCTGTCAGAAACATCTGTTATGAGTGAATTTTCAAAATTGTCAATTCTAATGCGTGCCGATTGTGTCGGGGAAAATGGTATTTTCCATGTATATTTTAATGAATCCGCAGGATAATTACTGATAATATTTTCCCATGTTTTACCATCATCTGTTGTGAGAAAAATGCGTACAGTTTTTACATCTTTTGATTGCCAGCGCAAAACGTATTGTGTTCCGGCATCTACAGTAATTGATGTATTGATATCTACAATTTGTATAGTTCCCGTGTTTTTTACCGTAGGAGAACAATGAATAGGAATTGTTTTTTCATCATTCCACACATTGGTATCTCCAGAATTAACAACAGTAGCTCTTAATAACCATTGCCCTGTGTCTGCGATATTCATTTGTTTAAACTGAACTGCCGTTGATTGCCCGGCTGATAATGTTGTGACTTGAAGAGAATCTTTGTAAAGCACTTGATGAGTAACAGGAAACAAGACTTCATAGCGTACTTTTAACGATGTACGGTTATTTTTTCCGATATTCGCAATTCTCACTTTTGGAATAAAATTCGTTTTTGTTTGTAGTTTACTTCCGGCTTTGGGCGATTCAAAGTCCATCACACCTACATCATTAAGAACGATACCGTTTTCAGGATATATACATTGTGCTTTTTCAGCCCTGTCCCTTAATAAATTTGCTACGCGCGGATGGAAAAATAATTGCGTTCCAAAACTCGTTAAATGACAATAACTCATTATAGTTCCACGACGTGGTCGTGTACCTTGATAGCACCCTCCTTCTGCCTGAAAGCATGAATCAATTGCGGGACTCCAGCCACAATTATGTGTATGTGGTGAACCGAAATTATGACCGGTTTCATGGGATACTACATCCAAATCCCATACATAACTTGGCGAAGGGTAAGTCACATTATTACCTATGCCATTCGCAGCATAACCATAACCACCTCCTCCTTTTACATCAGCGCACAAAACACCAACCCACGCAACACCGCCAAATCCATGTCCCGACATTAAGTGTGCGAGCGTTCTATTGACATGGCGCATATTCGTATTCCAATAGTTTCGAAATTGCCCCAACATATCAGTACTTGTACCCGGGTATGGGTCAGTTGTCGTCCAAACGCGCATATAATTGATACGAAAATTGACCTGCGCATCGCGTTTATAAATTGCAGCGACCCCACCCCATACAGTCAAAACATAATTAACCGCACGTGAAATATCGCGCTGATGAGCAGCATAAAGTGCATCATCCAAATCCAGAGCAAGTTGCACGGTTAACGTTGTAGAGTTATGGATATGCTCATCTTTACCATTGTCTTTGTCATCATCAGGATTTTCATTTTTCATAATATCACCTGATTCTTTGATAACTTTATTGACTAAATCATAATATTCGGGTAAATCCTCAGACAAACATTGTTTTTTTTTTATGTTTTTACCGTTGTCTTTATAAATAATCATTGTTGAAGAAGATTCTTTTTCTAAAGACAGCGGTGCAATAAGATAACGAACTCTTTCATTATTTTCGATTTTCTCACAATATCCGGCAGCATAGTTTTTAAATATGGCCAGATACACAAATGATTGTGGTGAATCAACTAATGATCCACTCAACAGTATAACATCGTCGGGGACAAAATTAGTTTCAACGCCATAAGCATGTGTAAGAAATGAAGTTGCTTTATCCGTTAACTGGAACCGGGTAACGAGTGCCTTTTCATTTTTTCCACCAATACGTAAAGGTAATTCAAATGACACACTGGAATTATATTTAAGTTGATGAAAAACTTGTTCGTTAACTTTTATAAATGAGGATTCCGACGGATATTTGCTCGGCTTACTCACGCTAACGGATTCAAAAATAGCAGTCCCTGCTTCTAATCGCAGGAATGATGCAAAGAATACAATAGCTGCAATTGTTGATATAGTATATTGACTCATAAATTTTCTCCACTAAAACATGAACTGTGACTAAAAAAATAAATTAGAGAGCTTAATTATTTACAAAAATATATTTGTGAAAAAGCAGTTCGAATTACATATTACGACGATACTGTCCTCCCACTTGATACAATGCTTGGCTCATTTGCCCAAGAGAACAAAATTTTGCAGCTTCCAATAATGCTTCAAATATATTACCATTGTTTATAGCAGTATTCTTTAATTTCTCAAGAGATTTTTCGGAATTAGCAATATTACGTTCTTGAAAAGACTTAACATTGTGTATTTGTTGTTCTTTTTCATCAGTTGTAGATCGAATTACCTCTTGCGGTAATATGGTAGGCGAACCGGAACTACTCAAAAAAGTATTGACACCAATGATAGGATACTCACCGGTATGTTTTAACGTTTCATAATAGAGAGACTCTTCTTGAATCTTATTTCGCTGATACATCATTTCCATAGCCCCAAGCACTCCACCGCGTTCAGTAATGCGATTAAATTCTGCATACACGGCTTGCTCAACCAAATCTGTTAACTCTTCGATAATAAACGACCCTTGTAAAGGATTTTCATTTTTAGCTAACCCTAACTCACGATTTATGATTAACTGAATCGCAACAGCACGGCGTACAGATTCTTCCGTTGGAGTAGTAATCGCTTCGTCATAAGCATTAGTATGTAAAGAGTTACAATTATCATAAATTGCATAAAGTGCTTGCAGTGTTGTGCGAATATCATTAAAATCAATTTCTTGTGCGTGAAGCGATCTGCCCGATGTTTGAATATGATATTTCAGCATTTGCGAACGTTCATTTCCACCATACTTAAACTTCATTGCTTTAGCCCAAATTCTTCGCGCAACACGCCCAATAACTGCATATTCAGGATCAATACCGTTTGAGAAGAAAAATGATAAATTAGGAGCAAAATCATCAATATTCATTCCACGCGAAAGATAATATTCCACAAATGTAAAACCATTAGCTAAAGTGAAAGCTAATTGGGTAATCGGGTTTGCTCCGGCTTCAGCGATATGATACCCCGAAATTGAGACTGAGTAAAAATTCCTCACTTTGTTGTCAATAAAATATTGCTGAATATCTCCCATCATTCTTAGAGCAAATTCCGTTGAAAATATACAGGTATTTTGCGCTTGATCTTCCTTTAAAATATCAGCTTGTACAGTACCTCTCACATTTTGTAAAGCTTTCTGTTTGCATTCTTCATATATCGTACTTTCAAGCACTTGGTCACCGGAAACTCCTAAGAGCATTAGCCCTAAGCCATTATTACCTTCCGGCAATTCGTTTGGCAACTGATTGGCAGCAATATTTTGATATGAGGGTAATTTACTGTTCTTTGCTGCGTAAATTTTCTTAATTTTTGCTTTTATTTCATCAATAAGATTATTTTCAATAATGTATTTTTCACATTCTTGGTCAATTGCAGCATTCATAAAGAAAGCAAGCAGCATTGGCGCAGGACCATTGATTGTCATTGAGACAGAAGTTTTGGGATTTGTTAAGTCAAACCCCGAATATAGTTTTTTTGCATCATCCACTGTTGCGATGCTAACACCTGAGTTACCGATTTTACCGTAAATATCGGGGCGATAATCAGGATCTTCACCATACAAAGTAACAGAGTCAAATGCTGTAGAAAGTCTTGCGGCAGGCATACCTTGCGAAAGATAGTGGAATCGTTTATTGGTTCGTTCGGGACCACCTTCGCCTGCAAACATCCTTGTCGGATCTTCTCCTTGTCGTTTAAACGGATACACTCCCGCTGTATATGGAAACTCACCCGGAAAATTTTCAACCATTGCCCAACGAACAATCTCTCCCCAATCTTCATATCTCGGAACAGAAATTTTCGGAATACGTGAATGAGCTAATGATTCAATAAAATTACCTACCTTGATTTCTTTACCTCTTACATGATACGTAAAGTTTTCACCTTGATAGTTTTCTTTTTTCTTATCCCAGTCATCTAAGATTCTTTTTACTTCAGGTCTTAAGTTCTCCAAAATAGTGCTGTAAAGTTCTTGCA
>JAYRWZ010000292.1:0-9955 GCA_041917875.1 Chloroflexota bacterium
CCAATTAAAATTAGGTGTAAGAGCAGTTTTATGTACACCGCCACCATGAAGATGTATTTTGAGAATAGCTTTTTTTATGCAACGAGTACCACAGTAAGCCGGTGCAATAGTTCCTTGAGTAGAAATTACTTTAGAAACAGCATCAACATTTGTCATCTCTGACTCATCCCAACTTTGTGTATTGGTATGGGTGAGTATTTTTAGAGGTATAGGCGCATTTATCGTATCGTCAAAGATAGTAGCGTCGAACTCTATCTTTGAAGGAACAGGACTTTTATAAAAATGCGAAGATTTCGTATGGTCTATTTTTTGTCCATACATAGCGGAAGAAACGAATAATATCCCCACTATATATCGTATTATATGTCGGTAGCCACTCATAATTCTCATAATAAATCGTTTTAACAAAAGATACATTAACAGTCACTATTATTTTTGATCACGCTTATTTTCTTTGGGAAGCGTACCCTTTTTTTGTGTACTATCCGTATCAATTCCAAGAACATGAATTTTTTTTGTATCCGGCGTGAGGTGTAATCTCAGTAAATCTGCTGGACCTGTATTGAATTTTCCTTGTTGTGTCTCCGGTAATGGAATAGTATTAGGGACTCTATTTTCATAAAAAAGTGATTGAGCACCCGATGATGAACTACGTAACAACGGTGAACTGTTAGGATCTTCTTGAATGCCATTTGATATAACCCCGGCGTGAGGACGGGGTAATTTGGGCGTATTGGCTGTGTTTTCCGATACTGTTTTCCACCCTGAATATGTTTCCACTAAAGATCGTACAGGTACACCTCGCATATCATATTGAATTTCCATTGCAAAATTATTATCATCCAACATTGCAACAGGTACATACGTTAATTCATCATAGACATAACATGTCATTGCTGATTCTATCGGCTGAATTTTGACATCATCAATATATATAGATTGATTTTCAAGATTCGATAAAGTAATATGTGCATTAGTATTTGTCACAGTAACTGTGGTTTGAAAAAGTCTCCATAATTTTTGTCCACTACTACTGCGGGGTTGCATTTTTACGACATTCGCAATGGCATCACTGATAGTAAGTGTAACCGGACTTGTCCCTCCGCTCACCTGTACATTGTTCATTATATCTGTAGCCCAAAAAGAAACGAGATATTGTTTCGATGCACCGGGTTCCATACATTCGCCGATTGTCAAAATGGAATTGCCTCCTACTTCAGCAGATTGATACCCCGTGTGTGATATTTGTCGGTTGGGTGTCCAATTACCGGTTGTACGCATACCTGTATTTTTTTCAAAAGACTGAAAATAAATTTCACTTTGATACTCGCTGCCTATTCTTCTTCCTTTTGCATTGACCGCCTGACAAGCAGGGAAACGTCCCCATGAATCAGTTCTCATTGTTTGAAAGATACCAAATGCATCTTCTGTTGTTACGGGAACACCATATTCATTAAAGGTTTGAATAGTCTGTACTCTTTGCCATTCACTTGAATTACCATAACTGACATTATAATTATGTGGTGTAAATGAGTTTACCGTTCCATAACCAAAAGTGGTTGGATTGGGTGAAGCTCCGGTAATAGAGGTAAGTGTCGGTGACTGATAGCTATATGTTTCATAAGCACGCATTATCTTAGGAAAGACATGAGAATTTTCATTAGCATCACAAGAACGTTCTGTGATCATTTCCGGGATAGTTCTATATCGAACGGCAGATGCAGCAACAACGTGATTGTACATTTCAGAAGAAAAAGCATTTTTTCGTTCGCTACCTACGGATATTGAATTAATACAATCATTGTTAACAGAAATACGAGGACCACATCGTAACTTAATCTGTTCATACTTATTTAATGTGCTTTGTTTTTGCGATGATTCCCCTATCATACCATAATATTGAGGACTCAACACAATATCTTTGTCATCATTGACTTGTAATTGTGCACCTCTTGAAAATTGTTTGAATTCCAGAATTCCTTGAGATGTATTTGGTAAAGTAATTGGAAAATAAGGATTAGAGCTATAATTAGGATCATACTCAAAAAAACCTAATCCAACTTGTCCATCGCCATTTTGTTCATTATATTGAACACCCCAAAAGTAATCCTGAGGAGATGTATTATTGTTATGAATTATATTCAATTCTTTTATAGGGTCATAGAGAGTATGGGTAAATTTTTGCTGCCATATCAGATTATTATATACATTTAATGCGTTTCTTTGTGAATTAAACATATATTTATTAAAATTATCAAGTGTTTGTTTTTCTTTAAACAACTTATCAGCATATTCAACAGACAAGTTCATTTTATCATCCAGAGCATACGCTGAAATACTCTGACAAATTTCAGCAGTACGATTTTGAAATCCTGACTTATGTATTAATATTTTTTTTATGCTTGCAGGTGGATTATTAGTCGTGTTAATTGATGTATATCCAAACGAAACAATGTTTCCACCTTGCGAATAATCTCCGGTCAGTTTTACGATTTTACCGACATTATCATTAGCATTTGCAAAAACTTCAACAACTGTGTTTGTCGTCAATAATTCTTTTAGCAGATCAATTCGATCAGAAACAATTCTTGGATCAAGAGCAATAGATATGTGAGATCCACTTGACCCCATTGTAAGATTGCCAAGCATATCATCTTTTTCCGTAATATATCGCATCTCGCCTAATGATTTTGCTCCTAATATCGGGTATTGTCTATACGCAGGCAAAGAGAATGTGTACATTGAGCCGTTGTTTTGTATTGAATGACCTTGCGCCTTTGAGTAATAGCCTTTTGTTTTTGTGACAAGGGGCTGTGCATTTATAGGATCAAAAGCAATATACTCTGCCTCCGATTTTGCACCATTATCCGTTGTTGTTACTTTTTTGAGGAATGGTACATCATTGACAATGATACTATTGACAATTGTTTCAATTTTTTCATTAGTTCGCATATGTGAATACCCTACACCAAAATCAAAAAGAAGAGCCGCCTGTGAATTCCATGCAGCACTACCTTCACCTGTGGTCATAATATAGGATTCTTGAGATACTTTTCGTTCAGAAATATGTTCAACTGTATGTCCAAGATATTCCTTACGAAAAGGTCTATTGTAATGATACATAACAAGTTTAGGCGACGCATCATCAAAGTATTCATATTCTGTTGATGACGTAGGAGTTTTAAGGTCAAGAGACGTTATTGTTAAAGGATCAAATATACCACCAAAATGCCTGACCGCTTTGGGTAAACCATGCCGCTGAGATTGTTGTATTTTATAAGATATTTCTCCTCGATAGGTTTCTTCATTACTTGTACCAACAGAAGGTAAGAGCGATGCAGCAGCTTTCGTAAATGGAACAGATGTTTGAAAGTCATAACCGAGAATACTGACTATAACAGAAGGAAAATCTTTGGCTGTATAATATTCATATTGACTGAATCCACCCGCCGAGCTACCTTTATTTATATTAGTTACTATAACATTAGAGTAACCAATCGAAGGTGAAGGTAAATAATCTTCTCCTAATGGACCTTCAAGTTCTGTTTTATCTTCACCAAAAATAATGAGATCCTCTTCATCAAAATAGTGTGGGGTATCATCACGTAATCGAACAAGTGAGTTTTCAAAATATCCAAGATCCGGTTCATTGGTAGCTACTCCGGCACTTACTAAATTTTCAACGGTAGCATCCCACATTTTATAAGTATATTCCTGACCATACAGCGCGGCATCATTACCACTCGCTTCTAATGAGTATGATGGTGAGTAGAACAATATTCTTTTTACTCTCACTCCCCCTCCTTTTTTCCCATACATCACAGGTACGCGCATATAGTGAAAATCTCCGACTTCTGTAATTGATCCGAATATTTGTGAAAAGGCATTAAATGTATTTTGAATGAGATTTGCTCCCGGTACATGTATCTCATCACCCTCGTAATGAGTCATATAATTTTTTTCAGGACTATATGCACCAAAAAAGTCTTTTGCTACATCAATAATTTCATATTCGGGTGGAAACACAATGGATGGACTATTGCCAAAATCTTGACATGGTATGTAGAAACTTAAATCTCTCACTGATTCATGAGGATCGGAATGAAAGCGTCTTATACCAAACATTCTTTCTTTGTTACTATTAAACTGTTGTCCCAATAGCTTTGCAAATTTTTCTGCGTCACCTGAAGCAAGACCTATATTAGCTAAATCATTAAACTTACACATTACCATTGCTCTTCTATTCTGAACATACAGATAATCATGTTGCTCATATTGGACATGTATATGTCCGCCGCTCGGTGTTACAATTCTTTTAAGATGCCATGCCGCAGGATCAAAATTCTGTTGTAATACTTGATTATTCCATACAGTTCCATTGATGTATCTATCATTTTCATATTGATAATACCCCCATCTATCAACCTGTTCGGGATTGTATTCAGGATTTTGAGAGGCTTCATTAAAGGGGCTATATTCATTATATAATGCCACATAACTATTGGGTATTCCTTGAACAATAAATCCTAAACCACTTGTTCTAGGGTAATAATAATTAAACTCAAATTTTGCGACATGCGATGGAACTGTTTCCATCGTTTCATCCCACACAGACAATAATGTAAGTTTACCATGATTTTGTAAAGATCCCGGAGCATTTTTCTGTAAAGAATAATCATAAGAAAAATGTACTTTTTTTAGTAATTTTTCAGCTTTACCAAATTCATTTATACTAAACAGTTCGATTCTTTCAAGATATTCCTTGGGATTTGCCGACACGGTAGTAGGATTCCTTGATGATAGTTGACCTGCTACTGCTTCATCATTATTTGGAGGTATGGCATCTTTACGTTCCTGATTACTCCCCTGTAATGTTCTTACAGTATTATCAGACATAGTTACTGAAAAATTAGACTTGTTTGTAATAAAGTATGCAATGTGTGTTTTGGTTCGTATCGTCGCAGGATACACTACTTGGGTTTGACCATAACTAACATTTGCTAAACGATCAAATCCATCAGATTTACGTGTATTATTAAAGAAAAAACCACAATATGGTTGTCGCCATTTTACAAAGCCCTTGTTTCTATACGTAAAACGTATATATGTCCCGGCATCTTTCGGAGAAACTCCATTGCCATCTACATCAACATAGTCATTACTTACAATGAATGACGGCAAAAAAGAATTTGCATACACTCCCGGGCGTATTTGACCGATGACATTGTTTTTAAGATCATCAAGATTTTTCGGAATTGAACAACTTGTATTTTGATATATTCTTTTTGTCGGATAACTACCTTCGTTTGCATAATCTATATCATTCGGATTTGTTATAAAGGATAGTTCATGCTCATTCTGGGAATAAATTTTTGTTCCATAAACATAACGTGATCCTCCATTATCATGAAGCGTAAACTCACTGATACTCTTGTCAAGAGCCTTTTTTGCTGAAGGTTTTACAGATCCATCAAGTGAGAAAATGGACATATCATTATCATTTGTATTTGCCAAAGCCACAGGATTGGGGTTATAAGAAACAGCAACAGATCTATCTTCTGTACCAATTTGATACTGTGATTTATAGCTAATAGTTGTTGCTGATGAAATTTGACCATTCCCATTAGCTATACTAAAAGGCAAAACTTGAGAAGATTTTTGATGTTCATCGCTTTGAATAAGTGGTTGACCGGGATCATTAATAAAACGAAATACATATTCACCGTCAATTTTTCTATACAAACCTGCATTATAATATCCGGCATCCTTTTCTACACCTCTTTTTTCATTATCAGGTGCAGATGGATAATAATCCGTGAATGGTATATGGTCAATTGTTTTTGTAGTGGACCCGCCATTTCCTAAGCCGAAACCTAATCCAATGTCTCCACCTACGATAGGTTCTACATGGGTAAAACTACCTAATATTGAAGTTTGAATTTTCTTTGGAGCATACGTTAATGCTTTTGTATGGAATGCACGGAAAGTTCCGCTGGGTCCTTTTCCACTGACATAAAACATATCTGCTCCGTGAATAGGTAAAGGACGTGTGCTACCGGCTTTATATCCTAATCGAAATGGTCTGTCACGTTCAACACTATAATCCATAATATGATTTTCAATACTACTGTTTCGCGTTTTTCCAGAAAATAAATACCCTGAACCTCTATTTTTTATGATTGGTTTTTTTTTAAGTATTAAATTACTAGAATTATAGCCAAAATAAACACCTGCTAGTCCAAAAAGTGTTGTTTGAAAACTTGCGTCTGAAACAGTTAGCTTTGTAGGGTAATCATATTCTATATCGGTAAATCCTATACTTCTACTTCGTGAAAATGGTATTGAAGCACTAATTGATCCGGGTATCCCAATATTCCTAATATTGTGTTCCATTATTTTAGCCCCATTAATAGAATTAGCTAAATTGAAATAGTTTAAACCAAGACCATATCCTATGCCATCACTGCTGAAAGATAAATTGCCGGAAGCTCCGTAATAGCTGGGACTTACACCGGCGGAAAAGCTGAAACCTGTCATAGAGTTATATACACTTGTGAAAGACATTCCTGCAGAAGGTACTACGGCATCTTTCTCTTTCCTCTCAAACAACTCTGCACCACCTGTTAATGTCGCCGTAATTATATGCGTTTGTTTTGTTTTTTGTAGCTGAATTATTTCTGTGTTTTCCAAATCATCAGGAATACCATTGCGTATTCTTGATATACTGCCCGGACTTAAATTCCATCCCCACCCTACCCAAGATGCCTCGTCTTCAGGCTTTATACCGCTATTGTATGTTAAATCTAAAGTATAATCACTCCCATTCGGACCCGGTACCGTTATCACAGGGATTGAATAATTAAATTGTCCCGTAAATGGATCTACATATTCACTGCTGCCGCTTGATCCAAAAGCTTCCGGTTGGATCGTAGCTTGAAGTGGTAACCAGACAGGTATGAGGATTTCATGAAGAAATAATACAAGAAGGATACTTGCTACTGCTTTTATTTTACGTCCATACATCATAAGTATTTCTCTTTTATTGGTTGCTGTTTATTAATGGATATAAGTGATTTCTTGTAAGGTCGTCAGGACACCATTCAATCGTAAGCCAATGCTGTATTGACCATTCATCAATGCTTGTCCGGCATTCTCAGGATGCCAATGATAGATGTTTTCACCTACTTTGACCGAAGCATTTTCTACGATCGTCATCAATAATGATCCTTGTTTATCATATAAGCCAATATGTACTGTGCCCGCTTGGCGAAGTGTATAACTTATCGTCATTGCATCGCGGAAGGGATTCGGATAACAGTGTAAAACAACGGCTTGTTCCTCAATCTTTTTACGCACTATACCTTTGCCTTCGCGGAGGGTCACTACTTTATTTTCTTGTATATCACGGAATACTTCTTCATTCTTATTGTCCCCTGACCATTCTACACCTACGGAATCTATGGTTCGATCTTTTGTACCTATAAGTATATCGCCATTGCCCTGCATTAAGAGTCCGTGACCACGCATGAGACTATACACCTGTTTAACCCCTTCACTATAGACTGTCACTTTGCTGCCGGCCGCATTAGTAAAATTGCGTCGTTCACATTGAAGGTGTGTATGATATTTTTTTGCTGAGGTATTATGATAAATCTTCGGGATATACGAACCTGTAAATACTATATCTGGATCACTGTCATTATCTATGTCGCTAAACATGGCTTCTCCCGTTGCTGATACAGTATCCGGGAGCATAAGCATACCCATAGTCTCATAATCGCTGCCGCTATGACGATAGATCTCAGCATAGTGACAATGACAAGAACTTGTTGTGATATAATCATTCTTACCGTCACCGTCAATATCGCAGAATGTGCCACCGCTCCCCATCGGTATTTGATGAGCCGAATGATTGATCATAGTTTGTGATGGTGCTCCATTGCGCATACCTGCCATCGGTGTCAAATATGTGAGCTCACCTTGTTCTCCATACTGTAAGGATAAACCCCGATAGGATGGGGTCGGTATTTTTTGTGTATTGTTCTGTAATTCAAAAAAGCTGTTTGAACCTTTATTAAGAAATATTCGCACAGCACCTACGGACATATCCGCTATAACTATATCCGGTTTGCCATCATTATTCACATCGCTGATTGTTGCTCCTCCGGCATTCATTGCCGGTAAGAGCTGATGATATTCTTCAAAGGTTTTATTGACAGAATTATAGAGCAGTATAAGTTGTGAGGTTGTTGTGCTATATCCTGTCTGTGCTATCAGCATATCAGTGTAGCCATCATTATTGAGATCTGCTGTTGCAACCGTCACAGGTACCGTTAAGCCCTGTATTCTAAATCCTTGTTCTTTTGTAAATTTGCCTCTGTGATTATATCCTATCGTGGCATTATTGATAGTGTCTTGTTCCCGTGAATGACCAATATAGACTATATCATTCCAACCGTCTTTATCTATATCACAAAAGACATGTGCTCTACATATCTTCTGTTCTTCTTGTAAAGGTTCTAATGCGGTACGTTTATTTATCCATAGGACACCATTATAAGCCATATCAATATAGCCGTCATTATTTATATCATCTAAGGCAAGAGATTTATTCACTTGGCGCAAACGTTGGTAAAAATGTGTGTCTATGCGAGTGAATTCTTTTTTATGGGAGAAAAGTTCTTTGTCCTTGATATGTTCTTCTTGCGAATAATGGACATCAAAACAAAAAGAGAACGGTCCGGTTTTCCATTGACCGTCTTCACGAAGTGCTTGATGATAAAATTGGGTTGTTTTATTAACACAGACCGGCGAATGAGTGATATTGTCCATAAGGATATGGAGCGCACCCTGACTACTGTCAATGACAATAAAGAATTGTCGTTGTGCTATGTGGAGAGGTATGGGAAGTTCAAGTTCAATTTTTTCTATCCCCTCTTTAGATTTTTGAAAAGTGAGAGGAGGAATAATATCTTTTTGCTGTATCGGTATAGGATAACCGCCCTCAAGTCCGAAAATGCGTACTCTTGCTTTAGCTTTACTATCACCTGAAGTGAGAAAAGATATAGCAGTAAGCGTAACAGGTTTTTGTACTGAAAAACGTTCGGCAACGGCATCAATAGAACGGAGAGTATAGAATTGTCTGTACCCCTGACTACTATAATTATGGAGTGCTTGTTTTGAATCAGATTGTGCATTAACCATCCATGGTAGTAGAACAAGAAAATACCCAATTATAATAGCTCGTATCATAGTCATGATGCTAAAACTCCCTTAGAAGAAAATATAGTCAAAATTTTCTATTACCACACACTCTTCCCCCCTATCATTCTTGCAGCTATAGCATAAGCAAGTGATTTTTTTCAAGAACAATAGAAAAACACTTAATCTTGGAAGACAAGTATTATGGAGAGGTATGGAAAAAGTAAAAGTGAAACAATTGTGAATGTACGTCAGTTCGGACTTTAGCAGTACACAGAGGCGTAGAGCTAAAATTTTAATAAATGGCTGCGACAATAAAACAAATTAACTTCGTACAGTACAGTAAAAAGTTAATACCACCACGAATGCTTGATGAAGAGTCTGTAACATTATGATTTACGGTATATATATTCTATGCGAATGAATATTGTTAAGAGTACCTCATGAAAGGGTTACATGATCACTTTATAATTCGCAAAACTAATAAATTTTTTCAAACGTGCAAATTTTTTTTGAAGTTTGCATTAGAATTTCTAAAGGAACACCTTTTTTTTTAAGATTTAATCAGTTATAGGTTTGTCAGTTTTTGGTAAAGGAAGTTTGTGTTTGGAAAAACTTCTTTTGCTGAACTATGAAAAGAGCTTGTACTGTTTGATAATTTACGTTTCATTGGATGATCGCAAGGGTGTTTTTGTATTCAATTTTAGTATGATGCTTTTTGTCCTAAGAGAAAAAAAACCAAAAGGAAAAAAAA
>JAYRWZ010000293.1:0-5492 GCA_041917875.1 Chloroflexota bacterium
GTTGTTTTTGACGGTGAATTATCCGCGGGTTCTCATACTCTGCATTGTAATACATCTCATATTCCTACGGGAACATATATTCTTCGGCTTAGTGATGGTAAAGCAATGATTGACCGTTTAATTGTTATCAATCATTAAGAGGAATATAAATAATGAAAAATCTACTTTTCATGGGTTTGCTGTGTTTATTTTGTAGCGCATTATGTTTTTCCCAAACAACCGAACCGACACCATTACGTTTTAATTGGGGTGCATATACGGCACCGTTCCACGATAGCAGTCATAAAATCACGAAGCCCGTACTCGGTTGGCAATGGGGATTCAATGATTCGTCATTTGATGTATATATAGGTGTGAATACCGGTCATGGCGGAAGTAATGACGGTAATTCATATAAACGTAATAGAATCGGTATGCGCACTATTCTTGAATATCATTCCCATACACACGACGGACACCGTTATGATGCCGAAATCACCACGCGTCTCAATAATGATTTTCGACCTTACAAATATGACAGTTCCGGTGCAATCTTCGGGTGGAAATGGCGCAATACTGCCATAAGTCAGCTCGATACTGCCACTCCGCAAAAACCGCATGGAGGAATAAAAGTAAACGGCTCGGGTTTGGTATTAAAAAATATGTCGCCCAATCGTGGTTTCATCAGACCTAAAGAAAATACAATGCCGACGACGGGACAGGAATGGTATTTGGCTATGAATATGCGCCGCACCGACAGCAATAATATAGATACGACCAATAATCCCGCTCTTTCCGTAAAAATCAAATATTGGGCTAGAAATTTGAGTGACAACACCAAATTTCCAATGAACGACAAATCTATCATTTTCGAGAAATTGCCACAGCAAGCTCAATGGCATTCGCGGGGTTATTGGAATGATAGTTTTACTGTAAATACTACAAGAGATTCAATTCTTATCACCCGTAAGATGTTGCCCTTGCATGGCATAAGCGGACGCAGCCCTGATGTGACCTATTTTGCCTATTTCCGTTTGACGGATTGGAATATAATTGACACAAACAAATTAAATCCTATGTTGAGCAATGCAACTGATTTATTTACTACAGGAAAGGACTATATTGACCAAGCTGAAGGTAATTATCATATAGACAGTATGAGCGTGGAGGTAACGGGCTTTGGTTATCCTGTTTCAATTGATTATGTCCGCTTGGAAGAACCGGATCACAGACGTTTAATGCTGGGAGAATTTGACACAACAATTAAGAATAGTATCCAAGATTTTATCACAGATTTGCGCACAAAAGCCCCTCATGTTCATTTGCAAGGCATAAGTCCGGCAATAGAATATCGTTGGTGGAGCATCCCTTCGTATCGTTATCTTAATACATTAGTAAATGGTTATGCTTTTGCCGATGCTGCGGAGATTATTCATCATCATATCAGCCATGCAATACAATCAACCAAAGGATATTGGCAATTTGGTCGATATCATGCAATAGATAATAATATTGCTGCGCCATGGTTCAGAAGAATAAAAAAAGATTCTTGCGAAGTAGGAAGACAGTATTCATTCGGCTATGGTTTGGGGTATCTTGTAAATCCGGGCGATACGGTAGGTAATTGGGGAAATTTTGGTGACACGACAAAATCATTTTATGAAACTGCTGTGCATCGCTGTACATACCATTCGCAACATGAATATATGACAAGACCGGCACTTCAATCATTAGATACGATGTCATTAACAAATTTTATTGAAAACGTGAGCATGAAATGGTTCTCTAATCCCGCCACATTACAAATTGCACTTGATAAAAAGCAGGCTTTGAATGAATTCTATTATGGTACATCAAACGAAGTACTGTACGGCGAACAGCCGTGGTGGTCGCAATTTCTCATTCATACACGTTTCCATGTAATTCCCGCGACCTGTTCATTACCTGCTTATCGTGCAGTGTACGAGGATTTCAAAAGGATGTACACAGGTGAGGAATTACGATATATGTTATGGGCAGACATAATACGTGGTGCAAAAGGATTAATGATTGATAATGGCGGTATAGTCCGTATGATACCGGGAAAAACAGGCAGCTTTACTTTACGCAAAGTACAAGAACTCGGTGTCTATGATCCCGACAATCCTAATGATAGTGATTTTATCTTGCACAATGATTCTACCTATTTAAGTAAATATATGAATCGTGGACAAATTGGACGGGTTTGCGGTATTGACTCCAATCGTATTTATTTGGGCACAAAATCGGCACGCTTAAATGTTAAAGCTGCCTTTGATTTTATGAATCACAATGCCGATGAAATTATGCGCATGCGTTTAGTCTCATGGATGACTAAGGGTTATAAAACCTTTTATTCGGGTGACACCTCCGCAATGGGTTCACTTCTTCGTTACAAAATGAATGTCAATCAAACAGGTTTTCGATTGCGTCCACTTGGCAGAACTTTATCCGGCAATCCATATTATGAACCAAAAGATTCGACATTTTATGATCTCACTATTTTACGCGATAAAAATGATACTGCAAAAGAATTCGATAGTGTTTTTTATGTCGGTGTGGTCAATCGCAGAACAGATCCATTGCGTATGGTTCGTACACCAATTAGTGATACCACAAAACCCAAATTATTAAAATTTCTCTCATTTGCAGAATATAAGGACAGTTGCGCATTTTCTCCCGATTCATTATTATGGAAAAATGAATATTGGACGCAACACGGTGCAAGAGAAATTACCATCCCTTTCAAAGTGCGCGGGCGTGATGCCGGAGATTATCCATTATTGCGCATTCAAGAAATCGGCGGCACACTCGATACCGTCATTGGTTGTGACAAACCCCTTGCTTTGAATTATCTCCCCGGCGAAGGAAAAATATTTCGTGTGCGGGTGCAATATCCCGATCGTTTTACGGGTGATTTAGCTCATAGCAATCAAACAAAATTAGTTGCACATAATATTATGCGCCATGATTCCGTGCAGAATATGTGGGTGGAAGGTGATTCGGTTGTGTATCACAGTGTCTATCATAAAGAAATTCCGGGCACAACACGCAGAACAGGTGTCTATTATCGGGTGAGTAAACCAATAGCTGATTACTAATCCCTCTCTTTCCTTGAGTTCTTTGGAAAGAATTGAAGAAAAAAGAGTACAATGATGTATCTTTGAGAAACATTTATCTATATTTCACAACTTTCATCGGAGATTTAAGATGAAAAAATGTATCGTCAGTATTTTTATTCTTTGCTGCATCAGTGCAGCAGCGCAAGACAACAACGTTACCCAAACCCTCCCCGAATTGCAGGAATGGTATTCTATCAAGGGGGGTGGGATTTCTCCCATGATCTCCTATCTACCCGGTTTCGACTCTGTGGGTGGCGGACTTAATGCAATTACTCATAAGCGAAGCAACAGCGATCCCGTTTTCTATAATCGTTTCCCTTTCGATACGGCAAGCCAATTCCAATGGAAACCGGACGGTGGAGAAATTGTTGTGCAGATTGACTTTAACAATGATGGTATTCATGATTATGTGGACTATAGGGGCAGACTTTATACAGGATCAAAGAAAGGCGAAAAGCCCAATCCTGAACCGATACGGACGCTTACCTCTCGTATAGCTGATAGAAACTTTATTCATGATTTTAACAATGACTCGTATCCCGATGTCATGGTACGCAATGGTGCAGCTCGTGTTGAGATATTATTCGGCAACAAAGAATTATCACAAATGAAACGTTCAACTAAACCTTACCCGCGTGCAGCGTCATTTATCGGCGGTTACACTAATGAAGAAGGGAAGCCCCGTTTTATTCTTTATGCCAATGAAGACTATACAGAAGGGTTTTATCTTTATGGTATTCGCACAGCCAATAAAGGCGATTCGACAGAAATATTCCTTGATGAATTAGATAAAATCGAAATAGAGAAAGAAAATAAAAATGATCCGCAAAAGTACAACCCAATATTGACGATGATATATCAAGAAAAAGAAAGCACTCTTCCTTTTGTGAATATTTCTAAAAAGGACGATAATAATCCAAATTTAAGTAGAAGATATGGCTATATTATTCAGAATGATAAATTCACAACCAGTCGAAATAATGCACCCGGATTAGGTCGAACAGCTGCACTCAAAGGTAGTATTGATGGAGATTCTATTCCTGATATTATTCAATCTATTTTAACTACAGATAATGGTAATAATAGAATAGCGTATTATCTTTTTCCTGGTAATCCACAATTTTCAGACGGCATAGCAAAAGCATACTTCCCTTATAATTCGAAGTGTTCTAATGATGGGAATATTAGTTATATTGGGGATGTTAATCGAGATGGCATAGGTGATATTGGTTTGGGGTGTATCGGTGATTTTTTTGCAATTTACCTCGGTCTTGATTGGCGGAAAGTAGGTGTAAATGAGATAGCTGAATTTAATTCTTTCAAACTTCACCAAAATATTCCCAATCCTGTGCAAAAAGACAGAAAAACTCTTTTACCTGTTTCTCTCAAACAACAAGGTTCACATACCATAACTCTCTATTCTTTGCAAGGGAGTAAAATAAAAGAGTTGTTTGTTGGTGAATTATCCGAGGGTGAGCATAAAATTCCTCTTGACCTTATGGGTATATCTGCGGGAATGTATGTAGTCAAAATGAGTAACGGTTCTATTTCACGTGAACGTGCTATTATGATTGGAGAATAAACCATGAAAACACTCATTTTATTTTTGAGCTTTATTATTGTCGGTACACTTCAAGCACAATACTTTGATCCGCCGTCCATCAGCCGTTTGCATGGTGTTCCTGTACGCTGGCAAAGCATGAGTTCCTTCAATTGGCATACTGACACCGCTCTATGCAATTTTGCCGATACGTCTATATTTTGCACATCATTTGATGAATTTGCTTTTGGCAGCCAATGGGGAGTACCCACACGTTCTTTTGCTGCTCGTATTCACCATAAATTTTATAATGAAAAATGGGGTAATGTCCCCGCCGATACACTTCGTACACGTTTTCCTCGACAACAAGGCAGGATTTATATTACGGCAGATAATCCGCGCTTAAATAGCTATAATTTTTCTGTCGCTCATCGTTGGTCACCGGGCATAGCTGCGCCAACGGGAACACATAATGGATCTGATTGGAATTTCAGTCCCCCTGCCGATGACACCAATGGTTTAGTGTTTGGCTTTTGGCATAGAGAAGGCGGCACTGTTATGCCGAATTATTCCTATACATTAATGACAGATTCCGCCGTCGGTTATGGCAATGGCGGACGCTTAATTTTGTCACAGCCGGTCAATAATTTATATAAAAATGGGGGTATTCCTTTGTATAGCGGCAGCGATGGTTCAACCAACAAAGATCTGATAGCCCGCAATGGCAGACATTGGTATTTTTCCATTACACTCAATCGTGCCGATGCCCTTTACAATGATTCCACAAGTAGTGATGATACGGTTCTTACTATTAAAATTCCTGTGAGATATGA
>JAYRWZ010000294.1:0-2627 GCA_041917875.1 Chloroflexota bacterium
AAAAAATTATGTATGGACAGCAGTTGTCGTTAATCCAAACCGATATGAAGAAATAATCGCTTCATTACAATCAACAAAAACTATTGATTCGTCATTGCGATTACAACTTGCACGCGAAGCATTTGAACATACGAGTTATTATGACGGATTAATTGCCGAATATTTGCGTAAACAGGACAATTCGTCATTGCCGACACAATTAACAATTCCACTGAAAAAAAATCAAGATTTACGCTACGGTGAAAACCCTCATCAAAAAGCTGTTCTCTATGGTAATTTTTCTGATATATTTACCCAACTTCACGGTAAAGAATTATCGTATAATAATATTGTGGACATTGATGCTGCTTCCAAATTGGTTTTAGAATTCGATGAGCCGACTGTTGTTATAATTAAACACACCAATCCGTGCGGAGTGGGTTCAGCCGCAAATTTATCTGATGCTTATCACAAAGCATTTGCCACCGATACCGTTTCACCATTTGGGGGAATTATTGCCGTTAATCGTGAAATTGATATAGAATTTGCAGAAACGGTGCATGGCTTATTCTCAGAAGTACTTATTGCGCCTTCATTTACAGACGAAGCTCTTGAACGATTACAGAAAAAACGAGACCGTCGTTTAATTACGGTTAATTATGAAACTTTGCGCTCGTCATTACAATTTACCGTTAAATCGGTTGCCGGTGGAATGTTAATACAAAGTGAAGACGCAGAACTGCTTGACAGTAAATCATTAAAAGTGGTAACAGAAAAGCAACCGACACCTGAACAATATGCAGCAATGATGTTCGCATGGAAAATTGCAAAACATGTAAAATCTAATGCAATAATTTATGCTCTTTCTGACCGAACTCTAGCAATCGGTGCAGGTCAGATGTCACGGTTGGACTCAGCAAGAATTGCAGTGAAAAAAGCTCAAGATGCCGGTATTTCCTTACAGGGTTGTGCAGTTGCTTCCGACGCATTTTTTCCCTTTGCCGATGGATTATTACAAGCGGTGGAAGCCGGAGCGCATTGTGTAATTCAACCGGGTGGTTCAGTACGCGATGAAGAAGTGATTGAAGCTGCAAACCAAGGCGGTATTACCATGCTTTTCACAGGTATGAGGCATTTTAGACATTAGACTATATGGCAACAGTATTTTAATAAGGCGGTGCATTTTTGTGTCGCCTTACTTTAAAATTAGGAGTCCAGATAATGCTGTTTGCCGAGCATAGCCGCACCCACAATGCCGGCATTATTGCTGAAATGTGCTGTGCGTACCTCCACTTTTTGCGCTATAGTGGGCAATGAACGATATTGTAAAGTAGTACGTACAGTATCAAGCAATAAAGGATGAGCCTTTGATATACCGCCACCGACAATAATGATGTGCATATCCAATATTGCCAATATACCAGCCAATCCCAAACCCAGCCAATGCCCTGATACTGTAAAACATTGAATGGCTGCTTCATCCTGATGTTCAATACCTAAGGAAATATGCTCAACATCAAGAGATTCTCCGAATTGATGTAACAATGATTGCGGATATTGTGTGAGAATTTTTTTCGCCGTAGCAATAATTCCTAATCTTCCCAGCCGTTCTTCTAATGTTCCGGCACGGAACAATCTATTGTTTTGTTTCATTGTATCGGTTGGTTCATCGTGAATATCAATAATGATATGCCCAATTTCTCCTGCGCCTCCCTGTTCACCGGAAAAAATTCTGTTATTGACAATAATTCCTCCCCCTACGCCGGTGCCAAGTGTCACATAAAGAAAATGTGAATTATTTTTTCCTGCTCCTAACTCGCTTTCAGCCAAAGCAGCAACATTGGCATCATTGTCTATGATGACAGGTATGGACGATTTTTCCTGCAAAAGAGCCGTTAAAGGTACAATATCCCATCCGGGTAAATTTGCAGGATAATACACGCAACCATCATTGGGGTTGACAACGGCGGGAAAGCCGATACCGACAGATAACAAAGAAGGATATTCTTGACACACAGCACTAATAATACACTGAATATCGTAAATCATCGCATCTTTGCCTCGCATTGCGTCCGTACGTAGAGAATTTTGAGAAATAATAGTGCCGTCATCAAGGACAATTCCATATTTTATTGTCGTACCGCCAATATCAATACCTACATACATTATATACCCCACTTTAATTATTGATTATGAAGACATGAATAATTTATTACATAGCGAACATTATGGAGTTTTGCGGCTTTCAGTATTTCAAATCCTTATAAATCAAGGAAATCAACCATAAAAATCCGGCAATCTTTTTAAACTTGGTTATAGTTCCATATAAGCCGACAATTCTGCTGCTGTTCTCAAATGGATAAGGATTCGGTCTTCGACAAGTTCATGTACTGCTTTTTTAGCATCGTGCAAAGGAATAGAGTACATATAAGAAAAACGCCAGATGTCAATCGGATCGGTATAAATTTCCCATGCCAATAATTGACTTATTGACAATGGTGATTCCGAAAGTATTTTATTTTGTATAGCCTCAATAAAATCATCGGATTCTCCCTTGATAAAATGTTCTGAAGTAAAATAATAATTATCCGTTGTCATTAAATCACAGATTGGAAACCCCCTGTTTTTCTGCAAGATATCCGTCAAAA
>JAYRWZ010000295.1:0-5943 GCA_041917875.1 Chloroflexota bacterium
AATACAACATCAAAAACAGAAAGTCGAAGCTGCTCAGCCTATTGATAGGGAATCATCGGTTGTAGATAAAGAAATGTTGCTTAATGAAAATAATCAACAGGTTAATGAAAGTCAAATTACACAAAACGAAAAGAAGCATCATTATTCTAAGCCATATAATCTGATACCGTTACCGAAGCCGGAGTTAACAAAGAAAAAGCAAACGGTAAAACATAAAATCCCATTGCCGTTAAAAATTGGCAATTACAATGATATAGCAGAGAATGTCATAAACAAAGTCGAGCATTTCTTATCGGTAGAATTATGTATTCCCGCGGGCAGTTCATTGTTATTGGCAGTAAGCGGCGGAGTTGATTCTATAGTAATGTCCGATATTTTTTGTGTTATTGCTCATCGTCTTCATTATGATGTTCAATTATGTCATATAAATCATAAATTGCGCGGCAGGGAATCAGATGATGATGAACGATCTGTAAAGGGTTTTGCAAAGCGTTGCGGGCTGCGTATTCATTCTGCACAAGTTCATGTTCAAGAATATTCAAGAAAAAATAAAATCAGTATAGAAACCGCTGCGAGAATACTTCGCTATAATGCACTCGATAAACAAGCGCGTTCTTGCGGTGCAGAATATGTCGTTACGGCGCATACTGCTGATGATGCTGCTGAAACCTTTCTCATGAATTTGTTTCGTGGTTCGGGCATTACAGGGCTTACCGGCATACCGATAGAAAGACCACTTTCGAAAAAGGTAAATATTATCAGACCGATGATTTCTTTGCGTAAAGATGAAATTATCAGCTATGCGCAAGAAAGGGGATTGTATTGGCGCGAGGATTCTTCGAATACATCGTTATTATTCACGCGAAATAAAATACGTTTACAGTTACTGCCGCATTTACGTGAATTGTTCGGTGTGAATGTGGTAGAAACTATACAAAGAACGGCATCACTAATGCAAGGTGTGGATGAAGTTATGGACAACATACTTTCTGTGTTCCTGCCGCGTTATGTTCATCAAATTGAACCCGGAGCTTATGCAATCGAATTGATAGGCTTATCAACGCAATCTGAATTTGTAAAAGGTGAGATTTTTCAGTCAGTGCTCGTACAAAAGTTAAACCAGCAAAATCAGTCGCTTGCGACCATTAAACGCATTACTCAACTTTTGACAGCTGACGTAAACACATGCGTTGATGTCAATGGTCAAATTGTTGCGGTTCGAGAAAGAGATTCTATTATACTAACGAAGCGCAAAAAACATTTTGATTATTACAATACTATAACACTAAACGGTGAGTTGGTCGAACAAGAATGGATTTTACGCCTTTCTGTGTTGCATAAAAAACCGAAAGAATGGTCAAACAACCCACTTGTAGAATATTTTGATGCTGACTTATTACCTAAATTATTACAAGTTCGTTCTTGGAGAGATGGTGATAAATTTCAACCAATTGGTATGAAAGGACATACTACGGTAAGCGATTTTCTGACTAATAATAAAACCCGCGCTTTCGAACGAAAAAAAGTTCTCGTTCTTTGCGCGGGTGCTGAGATAGTTTGGATTATAGGTAAACGTATATCAGAGTGTTTTAAAGTCTCGGATTCAACTCAAGATATAATTAAAGCCGAATTTATTTTACGTTCGATGTCCGATATTGATGAAAATGAAAAAAAATAAGATTATAATACCGGATATGTTGAGAATGGTGAACACAGTTCTGCAACATCATGTTTTACGGTCGCATATACATCTTCATTACCGTGGTTAGAGAGCACTTTATCAATGAGTTGCGCTATAGAGTTCATTTGCTCAATTCCCATACCGCGCGATGTAATTGCTGCTGTACCAAGTCGGATACCTGAAGTAACTAATGCAGATTGTGTATCAAATGGCACTGCATTTTTGTTACAAGTGATACCTGATTTATCTAAGGCGGCTTCGGCTTGCTTGCCTGTCAAGTTCTTGTTGCGTAAATCAATAAGCATAAGATGATTATCAGTACCATTACTGACAATATTGTATCCGAGATTGACAAGTGAATATGCTAAAGCTGAGGCATTAAGAATGACTTTGTCCGCATAGTCGGAGAAAGATTCGGTCAATGCTTCACCAAATGCAACAGCTTTTGCTGCTATTACGTGCATTAAGGGACCGCCTTGTATGCCGGGCATGACCATAGAATCCAATAGCTCACTCACCATTTTAGTACGTCCTGATTTTGGTGCAACTTGTCCCCATGGATTTTCAAAATCAGATCCCATCATGATAATACCCCCACGTGGACCTCGCAATGTTTTATGTGTGGTACTTGTCACGATATGGCAATGCGGAATAGGGCTTGGCAATTTGCCTTTTGCAAGAAGTCCTGCCGGATGAGCAATATCAGCCATCAGAAATGCTCCGACTTTATCCGCAATGGTACGAAATGCTGCATAGTCAATAGAGCGTGAATATGCAGAAGCACCAACCGTAATCATTTTGGGGCGATGTGCCAGTGCTTGTTCTTCTACTTTATTGTAATCAATCAACCCTGTTTGCTGATCTACACCGTAAGAAACAAAGTTGTAGAATTTGCCGCTGAAGTTCACAGGCGAACCATGTGTCAAGTGTCCCCCATGTGAAAGATCCATTCCGAGTACTGTATCGCCATGCTTCAAGAAGGTAAAATAGACAGCCATGTTTGCACCGGACCCACTATGCGGTTGTACATTAGCATACACAACATTGAAAAGCTGCTTGAGTCTGTTGATTGCCAAGTTCTCGGCAACATCAACCCATTCACAACCACCATAGTATCGTTTACCCGGATAGCCCTCGGCATACTTATTGGTAAAGAGCGATCCTTGAGTTTCAAGAACTGCTTGGCTGACATAGTTTTCGCTGGCTATAAGTTCCAGCTTATGTTGTTGTCTATCGATCTCACCTTCGATACTAGCAAACAGTTCAGGGTCTGCGGATTTGAGTGTTTTGTACATTAAATTATGTCGTAAAGTGAAAAAAAAATTGGATTCAAATGAGAAATATAAACGAAATAGATTGAAAGTCCTTTTTTCGTTTCGTAAATTTGAACTTTGTTTACAAAATTATGGAAAAGAGATGACCAAAGCAGAGTGGATACATGTTGCAAAGGTTTTACTGACCTCACGACTCATGGATTCGATAGAAGAGAATGAATTAGCACCGAAGGGAAAGGTCTTGTATCAGTTTTCGGCACGTGGACATGAATTAGGACAAATCATTTTAGCTCAATATCTTAACCATGTTCATGATGCTGCGACGGTTTACTATCGCTCCAGACCGTTCGTCTTAGCGGCGGGTATGACAATCGAAGAAGGATTTGCCGGACCTTTGGCAAAAAGTGGAAGCAGAAACGGTGGTCGGGACATTGGTGTAGTTCATAATTTGGTTCCGAGAAACGGTCCGACAGTCTTGCCGGCAAGTGGCGATGTAGGGGCACAATATACACCGGCAGTAGGTTGGGCACAAGCGATAGTCTATCGAGGCTCAGTTATGCAAGAAAAAGATTGGTATAAAGCAGTAGCTGTGGCTTTAGGGGGCGACGCTTCTTGTGCGACGAATGGATTTTGGTCGGCATTAACAATAGCCACAACCCAGAATTATCCGATGGTATTCTTTATTGAAGACAATAATTACGGTATTTCCGTTCCCGGAGAATTTCAAACACCGGGTGCTAACATTGCTGCAAATTTAGCGAGCTTTAATAATTTGCTGGTTCTGGATGGAGACGGTACTGACCCCGAAACAGCTGATGCTCTCATAAAACGAGCAGTACAACATGCTAGGACAAGACTTTCTCCTGTATTGTTACGGCTGACAGTACCAAGAATTTGTGGGCATTCAGGTGCGGACAATCAATCGTATAAGTCGCAAGAGACACTTAACTTAGACAAGGAAAGAGACCCATTATATCGCTTACAGGAATTTATATTTTCCAAAAAAATCCTGTCGAAGAACGCTTGGGCAGAATTGGAAACGGAAGTCGAGACTACAGTAAGGCAAGAGTTAGAGAAAGCATTGGCACAACAGGAACCGGAAGTTGATACCATTCAAAGATATGCTTTTGCCGAAGAAGGAGATCCGCAATTAGTCGGTGGTATGGCAGCAGAACACATTACCATAGTTTCAGGTTCAGATGATGAAACTGTAGGTAAAAGAATGAATTTGATTGCCGGTGTTAATGCAACATTAGCCCACGAATTAAGGCAGAATAACAGGGTCGTGGTTTTTGGTGAGGATGTTGGTGTTAAGGGAGGTGTTCATGGAGCTACTGTCGGGCTACAGACTGAATTTGGCTCGGAACGTGTGTTCGATACTTCTCTTTCCGAAGAAGGCATTATTGGACGTGCCGTGGGTATGGCTTATGCAGGTTTGGTCCCAGTCGCTGAAATTCAGTTTAGGAAGTACCTTGATCCGGCAATGGAGCAGATAAATGACTGTGGCACAATCCGTTGGCGAACCAATAACCAGTTTGCTGCACCGATAATCGTAAGAATCCCCATCGGTCATAGCAAGAGAACAGGTGATCCTTGGCATAGTGTTTCCGGAGAGGCGATTTTTACTCATACACTCGGTTGGCGGGTAGCAATACCTTCCAACATAGCCGATGCAGTTGGATTGATGCGGACTGCACTGCGCGGAAACGATCCTACATTTTTCCTGGAACATCGCAATATACTTGATACTTCAGTCAGTCGAGGAAACTACCCCAGTTATTCACATCTCCTACCGTTCGGAGTGGCGAATGTTGTTCAAAAAGGTGAAAGAGTGACTGTGGTCACTTGGGGAGAAATGGTCTATCGTGTTCTTGAAGCAGCAAAAAGTTTTGAGAATGATGTTGAGGTCATAGATTTGCGAACCGTTGCTCCATGGGACAGAGAAACAGTACTTCGTTCAGTGAAGAAAACAAACCGGTGCCTCATTGCGCATGAAGATACTGTTACAGGTGGATTTGGTGCTGAAATAGCTGCGGTGCTCACTCAAGAAGCTTTTGCATACTTAGATGCCCCAATTATGAGGGTCGCTACACCAGATATTCCAATCCCTTATAATTTACGACAGATGGATGTTGTCGTTCCTACTGTAGAAACAATAATCCAGCATATTTCTCAAACATTGTCGTATTAAACGAGAGCATCAAAGTAACGAGTGAAGACATTAGTTCTCAAAAAAGCAACTGAAATACAAACGCGATATTCAATTGCGTATGAACATGAATTAAATGCTGAGCAATTGCAAGCAGTAATGCATTGTGATGGACCGGCATTGGTCATTGCAGGGGCAGGCACGGGAAAAACACGAGTATTGACATATCGTTTAGCTCGGTTGGTGGAATCAGGTGTGCACCCTGAATCAATTGTTTTACTCACGTTCACTCGAAAAGCTGCAAACGAGATGATGAGAAGGGCTAGTCTATTGTTGGATGGTCGCTGCGAAAAAGTACAAGGTGGAACGTTTCACTCATTTGCTCACACTATACTGCGCCGTTATGGAGCATTTATAGGTTTAGATTCGAACTATACAATACTGGATCAAACAGACGCAGAAGATGCCATAAATTTAATACGCTCACGATTGCACTTTGATAAAACGAGAAAGAGGTTCCCGCTTAAAAACACTCTATTGTCTATATATTCAATGTCTGTAAATTGCTATATCTCTGTGGAGAAAGTTATAGCTCAAAGGTATAGTCAATTTACTGAATATTCAGAGGCAATTCATACGATTTTACGTGAATATGTCGCATTCAAACAGTCCTCTAATGTTTTAGATTACGATGATTTGTTGGTCTATCTGTTGCGTTTGTTAGAGCAATCAGAAAAGGGAAAAGAAGCAGTATTGAACAATATTCGCTACATAATGGTTGATGAGTATCAAGACACTAATAAATTGCAACATCATTTAGTGAAAAAGTTGACGGATAC
>JAYRWZ010000296.1:0-6056 GCA_041917875.1 Chloroflexota bacterium
TACTTGTTTTTTGTTAATGAAGTATGCCTTTACGTATATGTGGTAAAAAAAATTTACCAAAGCTAAAAAAAAAAATCACATATCCAAATTTTCGAAGATTTTTTTTAAGATAATTTTTTTAACTATCATCATCACTTATCTGACATAAGTTCAAACCTATAATTTTGGAAACCTTATAGGTTCATGGAAATAGAATATCCCATTAAAACAATTGTTCAATCATCATGTCATCCCTGCGGGAAGGCATAAAAGAATTCTCCCCGTCGGGGAGAAAAAAAGAGGGGTAAATCTCAATCAATACGTTCATCCACCGCTTTTGATGGTAAGTTTTTTTGGACGGGATACATAAAAAAAGAGGTGCTTTATTGAGCACCTCTTTTATATTGTCATATTCCATTGAACTTGATTGTCGCTGAATAATTATGACATCGCTTTTTTCACAATTGCAGTAAATACCTGCGGTTGATTCATTGCAAAATCAGCAAGGACTTTACGATTAATTGTGATTCCCTTCACGGATAAAGCATTGATTAAGCGGCTGTATGTCGTACCATTAAGACGAGCAGCAGCATTGATGCGAGTAATCCACAAAGAGCGGAATTCGCGTTTTTTACGGCGGCGATCGCGATAAGCATATTGTAAACCTTTTTCAATATGATGCTTGGCAACCGTCCATACTTTACTTCGCGCTCCCCAGTACCCTTTCGCAAGTTTGATAAACTTACGGCGGCGGCGATGCGAAGCTACTTTATGATTTGCGCGTGGCATAGTTCTCCTAAAAGAAAAACGTTAATAAAAAAGGGCGCACGGTGAGCTTCAATTAATTATAACCGTGACACCACAAATGAGTCAGACTAACTTAGCCGACTCCGAGCATACGTTTGATGTTTTTTTCTTCATACGGATGCACTGTTGTTGATTGACGAAGTACGCGTTTGCGTTTGCGAGTTTTGGAGGTCAAGATATGGCTTTTGTACGCTCTTTCGCGTTTTACCTTACCTGTACCTGTCAAATCAAAACGCTTTTTTGCGGCACTTTTTGTTTTGAATTTAGGCATCGTTACGGATCCCTTACAATAATGTGAATATTACTTGGCTTTAGCTTTGTCCGGCGCCAAGATTGCCGTTATCGTCCGACCTTCCGAATGAACCGGTTGATCAATTTTGGAACAAGACTCTAAAGAAGCAATGAAGCGTTTTAATAACTCTTCCCCGATTTCTTTATGGACAATTTCACGCCCACGAAACATTACGGTTGCTTTGACTTTATGTCCGTCCTCTAAAAATTCTTGTGCATGACGTCGCTTAAATTCAAAATCATGCGTATCGGTACGCCATTTGAAGCGTATCTCTTTTAACTGCTGCTTATGTTGTGCTTTTTTGGCTTGATTTTCACGTTTTTGCTGTTCATAAGCAAATTTCCCGTAATCAATAATACGGCAAACCGGCGGCGCTGCTTGTGGTGCAATCTCGACCAAATCCTTTTCTTGCGTATAAGCTAAATCCAATGCCTGTCGGAGTGTCATCACCCCAAGCATCGTGCCTTGCTCATCAACAACTCTCAACTCCTGAGACTGGATTTCGTCATTAATTTTGTGCTTGCGATTCTTATCGCGAATACTTTCGGGGGTCTGAATTATTCGACCGCCCATACCTGGTTTCCTCAAGAACAACCTTTTTTTGTAATGAACACTATTAACAAAGTTTGCAAAAATACTGTTATTGTTCTGTATGGCAAAAACTTGTGTCAAAATTTTTCTGCCCTTTCTTGATTCTTTCCTCTTCTTACCGGTGAACAACAAAAGTTCTTCGGCAAATTATTGGTAATTTTGAGCAGTATTTTTATCAATCAGAAAGTCTTACTATGCACACTCTCCACAGAAATGATCAGGAATTACGACGTTTAGAAGAACTTCACGAACTCCTTCATCGTGGTATAAATCCCTATCCGCCAACTTTTGAAAAATCGCATTCTTCCCAACACATTCTTTCCGGCTTTACCGATGAGAATGCCCAAGATTTTAGCTCCGTGCGTCTTGCAGGGCGCATCATGGCAATCAGGAAAATGGGTAAAGCCACATTCTGCCATTTGCAAGATGATGCCGGACGCATCCAAATCTATCTGAAAAAAGATGATATACCCGATTTCTACGACATTCTCGGCAATCTTGATATTGGCGATATCATCGGTGTGAGCGGACATGTGTTCAGAACAAAAACAGGCGAAATTTCTGTGTGGGCTAAACAAGCTATTCTTCTTTGCAAATCATTGAGAGTATTGCCAATAGCCAAAGAAGAAACGGATGAACAAGGCAATAAAGTTGTCTATGATGCTTTTGCCGATAAAGAATTACGCTACCGCAAAAGATATGTGGATCTTATCGTCAATCCCGAGGTAAAAGATGTTTTCGTAAAACGATCGAAAATTATCTCAACCATGCGCCGCTTTTTTGAGGACAGAGGATGGTTGGAAGTAGAAACTCCGATTCTTCAACCCCTCTATGGCGGGGCAACCGCTCGACCATTCATCACCCACCACAATGCACTTGATATAGAACTCTATTTACGTATTGCCGATGAATTATACCTAAAACGCCTGATTGTCGGCGGATACGAAGGTGTCTATGAGTTTTGTAAAAATTTCCGCAATGAGGGTATGGACAGAAGCCATAATCCCGAATTTACGCTGATGGAAATTTATATCGCATACAAAGACTATATCTGGATGATGGGTATGGTGGAAGAATTGCTTTCCACTCTCTGCATGAAAGTCAATGGTTCGCACACAGTCTCCTATGATGGACATGAACTTTCTTTTCAAGCTCCTTTCCGCAGAGCTACTATGTATGAATTGATTACGGAAGCTATCAATGAAGATATTCGTGGTTATGACCGTGAGCAATTACTCGCCGTAGCTCGGAAAAATAATGTTGAAGTAGAAAGTACTGCTTCCGGCATGAAGATTTTTGATGAAATCTTTTCTCAGAAAGTACAGCATACTCTCATTCAGCCGACTTTTGTGATGGATTATCCGGTTGAAATGTCACCTTTAGCAAAAGCGCATCGCAGTGAACCCGGCTTGGTAGAACGTTTTGAGCTTTATGTTGCAGGAACGGAACTTGCAAATTGCTTTAGCGAGTTAAATGACCCGATTGACCAAAGAGCGCGACTCGAAGATCAAGCACGCATCCGCGCTGCCGGCGATGATGAAGCTATGGTGGTGGACGAAGATTTCCTTTATGCTATCGAAGTGGGGATGCCACCGACAGCAGGACTTGGTATAGGCATTGACAGATTGGTCATGATGCTCACAGGGCAAACCTCTATTCGTGATGTATTGTTCTTCCCGCAAATGAAACCGGAAAAACAAGCTCATTGACCTTTCGTCCCCTATCATCAGTCACTCAATCTTTTGACATACTTTTTATGGACACTCTCATCGGCGATGACGGTATCGCCGTTCGTCACAAACATAAGCCAAGATACTTTTTAGCTCTTGGCTTATTTATTCTTAACATCATCTCAACGATATTTGCCGGAGTTCTGTGGGCAGGGCATAATCCTTTAGAACTCACACATTGGCATTATGGCGTGACATATTCGCTCTTGCTTATGCTCTTTTTGTCTGCACATGAATTAGGGCATTATTTCGCAGCACGCTACCATAATATTGATACATCACTCCCCTATTGTTTACCCTTTCCCATACCGGGTTTATCGCCCTTCGGCACCTTCGGAGCATTCATCAAAACACGTGAACCTATTCCCTCAAGAAAAGTGCTTTTCGACATAGGCGTCGCAGGTCCTCTCGCGGGGTTTATCGTCTGTTTGGGCATACTCATCATCGGTTTTCTGACTATGCCACCTGTCGAATATCTTTATTCTGTTCATCCCGAATACTTGCTCAATGGCGGACATATCACAACCCACGGTATGTTCTTCGGTGACACAATACTCTTCTCCGCACTGAAAACACTTTTTATAGCACCGGATACATTTTTTCCGCCAATGAATGAAATATACCATTATCCATTTCTGTGCGTCGGATGGTTTGGACTTTTTGTTACGGCACTCAATATGCTTCCGATTGGTCAATTAGACGGCGGTCATGTGATATATGCAATGTTCGGTGAAAAACAAGTTCGCATAGGAAAATTCATCTGGTGGATTTTGCTTTTCATCGGATTGGGCGGTGTCGCCGGCTTACTCCGTTCTGTCTTACAAGATCCTTCGCCCGATGCGCTTTATACAGTTTTACAAACGGGTTTACTTTCATTCTTTTCATGGATTGATTCTTTTGCACCATGGTTTTTTTACTGTTGGAATGGTTGGTTATTGTGGGTATTTATTGCTCGCTTTGTTATGAAAATAAAACATCCACCTGTGCGTGATACTGCACCTATAGGCACAACAAGAATGATAATCGGCTATATTGCATTGCTCATTTTTATTCTGAGTTTTTCCTATAATGGAATTTACTTCATCAGTCCAAACGGGATGCCCGGAGCATTAGGATTTTAATCCGCAGAAGGGCTTTTTTTTTCGTGCTTCATCAGGGGATAAGCACATTCATATCATTTTCTTCACGATATGTCACAACATTTTGACTCTATCGTCATTGGTGCGGGCTATGCCGGAGCTGCCGCTGCTGCATTATTAGCTAACAATGCCAAAGATACTTTACTCATCGAGGCACATTATGCTCTCGGAGGTTGCGCTTCCTTTTTTCGTCGTAAACACTTTTTCTTTGACAGCGGCGCAACAACGCTCAGCGGTGTATTGCCCAATCAACCTCTCGGGCAATTACAAAAACAACTCGGCATCTCTTTTCAATTGTCGCATCTTCCCATTGGAATGATAATCAAATCGAAACAAGGCGATATCATACGTTATGCCGACAAAAATCAATGGATACAGGAATGCAATACACATTTCCCCCATCCTCAACAAGCTGATTTTTGGAATGAGCTCTATCGCTTAGAAAAAAAAGTATGGGACATTGTTGCCAATAATCCATTTTTTCCACCAGCTACCGCCACAGATATTTTTCGCCTTGCAAAACCAAGTAATCTGAAAGGTATCACATTGCTCAAAGGGATTATCTCGCCTCTTGATGCACTCTTGAAACATTACCGCTTGCATGACAATCCGCAATTTCGGCGATTCATTGATGAACAACTCATTATCAGCACACAAAGTTATGCGGACACTGCACCATATATCACTTCGGCAATGGGACTCACTTACCCTTCACAAACATATTATCCCTATGGCGGCATAGTCCAACCCGTCAAAGCAATTATCAACTCATTCACCGATAATGGCGGCACTTTGCGCACCAATGAAGCCGTTACCGCCATCCATAAACAGAAAAATACTTGGCTTATCCATACATCAAAAGGAAAAACATTTACCGCAAAAAATCTCATATCATCCATTCCTGTGTGGAATATGCCTTCTATTACTCATGATGAGGTGCGTCAATATTATCATAAAAAAGCAAAACGCTTCGATTTCTCTTGGGGAGCTTTTATGGTATATTTTGCCATCGAAACGAAGGAATCATTGCCCACCGCATATTATCAAATCCACACAGAGGAAATAATTCCTCATTGCCAATCACGTTCTTTTTTTGCAACTATATCGCTTTCCGATGATACCATTAAAGCACCCGCCGGATGGAAAACCGTGACTATCTCTACCCATACGCTCACACGCCATTGGATGGAAATGAATGATCATGATTATCATCACGCAAAACATCAAACCCTAGAATATATAATGAAACATTTCGACAAACATTTTCCTCAATTACGCCACTGCAAAAAAGAATGGATACATGCTGCCACGCCACGCACATTTTCGCGTTATACCCGACGTTTGAACGGTAATGTCGGCGGCATCCCCCATTCCATAAAACAGAATTTTCTCACATTACCGCATAATGTCACACCATTCAAAGGACTTTTTCATATTGGCGACACCGCCTTCCCCGGACAAGGCACGCCCTCAGTAGTCTTGGGTGCTTCCAATGTGGTGCAACGTATTCTACAAGAA
>JAYRWZ010000297.1:0-3248 GCA_041917875.1 Chloroflexota bacterium
ACTTGCAAAACATCCAACAAAGCGTTGGCAATTAATACGTATTTCTTTATAAAAAAACCATATCACTTCAAGTAAAAAAAACTTTATATACAATTTTGGAATTAAAGCCACTTATATTAGTATTTTTATCTTTGAAGGCAAACATTTGTTTTTCTCAGTCAGAGAACAAGTCTATTATTCAAAATCTAAATACGAACCTCACTTTTGCCCAATCCTCAGTATTTGACCTTAAAGAGGGGGAAAAGAATTCTTTCGATTTTAAAATTGGAACTACGCTTCGATTATTATATGAATTACCCAAGACCCTAAAATTTACTTCTCACATACGTATCAATATTGGAGTACAACAGGAACGTTCTGAATTATTTCCTGAAGGATATATCAAATCAACAGATAATGACATTTTGGGTGAATCAGCGATGACATTTTTACTTGGGTGGAAAATTGATCCTTTCATATCTGCCACATTGCGTACTCAACCAACAGAATCGCATCGCTTAACACAAACACATCGAGTTAGAACCATGAAGTTTTGGGATCCCGTTGTTTCACAACAAACAATAGGATTAGCTCAAGATATTCGATTTTCTCAATCAGTCATAACCTTACGTGCTGGAATAAATTTACAACAAATCCGCGCAGATGCGCATCGTGAACAAACAGATGACCCTTTGACACGATTTATCAAAGAAGGTTTTAAACAAACTGCTGGCTTTGACTTTCTTTCCGATAGTCAGTTATACTTAGACAGCACAGTTACCTTTGTATCTCGTTCGTCGATTCGTCGTTCAATGACAATACCTGCACATTGGAATGTAATGATTGAAAACGAGCTCCGTAGTAAAGTTTGGAAAATGTTCGGAATAATACTTCAATATTCGGCTTTATATAATCCGCTTCAAACTGAAAGGGTCCAACAACGTTTTTCAATGAGTATTGGTATAGTCCAGGACTGGTAGTGTATTGATTTCATTGATGTAAAGATTATTCCTTTTCTTCTACAATGTCATATTTACTCACTATGACCATTTTTCCAATATCGGCGTTAATATTTTATGCCATTGTTTATATCCTTCGGCATTAAGGTGTAAACCGTCAATGCTATACTGTAACGGTAATGTCCTATTCTGAGATATTACACTATAAATATCACAAAACTCTATTCCTTCTTTTTGACATACTTTTTTTAATTTTTGATTCAATTCATAGACTTTTTTATTTATTGTCTCGGCTTCGCTATATGTGTCACAGACAGGTAAAGTACTTTGCACAATAATGACCCTCTTTTCATTGTTTACTCTGTGTATAAGTATGCTATAATGCTCGATGATTTCATCAACAGAATAATGTGCATAGAGATCATTAATCCCACCCATTATGCAGATTACTTTTGGCGAAAGTTTCAATACTTCCGGTAAACGAGCAATAAATCCCGGAATAATATCTCCCCTAATTCCCCTATTGACAATAGCAGGGTTGCCATATAATTCCGACCAATCTAATGAATAGGTATGAGAATCACCCAACATTACAATGTCGGCATTTTGTGTAGGGTATAAGCTATATATATCATTCATATATCTGTAATTAGTATTTTTCATATACATGGTATCTTCCCGAGAAATAAGATAAGTACCGATACCAATAATTAAACACAAACATACTGAGAGAGTATATTTCAACAATGAGGGCGAATGTTTGAACATCATAATACTTCTTTGATAATTAACTGTGCTTGACGCAAACACTCTCTTATGGTTACACCTAAAAAAAAAATCCCGTTCCGATTTTCTTGAATGGCATATGTCATTCTCTCGCACTGACAATAAAAGCAAGTTTGGCGAGGCATGGATTATGACCGTTGCGCAAAGACGTGCCCTTGACTTGATGCGACAAAAACGCTCGCTACCCGAAACTGAACATTATGATTCTCTAGAAAATGACAAACAGGATGGGCATTCTTTACAACATCATCATTTGATAGAATATCTCAACGAATACATAGCTTTACTTCCCTTTGCAATGCGCTTATTGATTGTCAAACATTATAGTGAAGGATATAGCTTTGAAGAGATAGCATTACAACAAGGAAAGACGAAAGAAAGTATAAAGAAGCAAACTCAAAGGGCATTAGTACGCTTACGGAGAATTATGTCTCCCAAGGAAGAGGAGTAAACTATTGAATTGTAACATGATAGAAAGAGAATCAATATTATGAACAAAAATTAATGCTTTTGTAATGTCCCTTTTTACCCCTTTTTTACGATTTACATAGTAGAGACCGTGTATTGCAGAATGTACAGACTTGGTAAACCCTCATTTTTACGAACGAAGTATTGACTGCAATTATGAGGACATGGGATATTTTTTACTAATTTTTTAAACAAAGGATAACAAAATGAAAAGGAAAATTGTATTTAGTGCAGCAATGGCACTATTATTATTAGGGTTTGTTGATAATTTACAAGCAAGTATTAAGTACGGAAGCGTTACTCGATTCAGTGGGTCTAATACTGGCGAATGCGTCTGGGGAAGTTCAACAAGATTTTATTGTTCTAACGACTCGGCGGTTATGTGCTTTTTAGATCTTGGCGACGGTAGAGTTTGGTTTAATGACCTAGTCTCTGGTGGAAATCCACCTCCCGAACCTTCAAGTAATGGTGATTTTGCTCCGGCTCAATAAATTGTATTCATTTTCTGTTCAAGGAGTTAAATATTGACTCTTTAACTCCTTGAACTATAACTTTATTTTTGTCATTATGTATATCATTCTATTCTTTCTAGCATCATCATTAACATTTGCACAGATGAATCATCACATCACCTTGCAAGAAGATCCCTCTGATTTGATAACTTCAGTAAGGAAATGTGTTGCATCTCCTTCAAGAAAATTTATTGCATTAACGCATGATGAACATCATTGTACAATTTTTGATACACATGGGAAAAGTATTGCAAAATTTCGCTATGATGATGACTTATTAGATTCATTCGAAGTCCATTATAACAAAAATTCCGCCGGATATAATTCATTTATTCGATACTTTTCACACCTAATTCAACATAATCTGCCAAAAGAATATATTCAAAGATTTAGGGAACAACAACCGCCGCTTGAAGAGCCATTTATTTTAGGCAAAAACATTATTATTATAGGCGAGGATACAATATTGCCTGTTCAAAAAGAAGAACGCGTAAAAGTATTTAAACAAAGATATACTAATATTTTGTTCGAGAATGATTCTATA
>JAYRWZ010000298.1:0-2394 GCA_041917875.1 Chloroflexota bacterium
AAAGGTGCACATAATTTTTTTAAAAGTCATAATGTTGATTTACTTCTCTTTGGAGCGCCGGAACTTATCTCTTTTGAAAGCGGCATTCCTTACATTATGCCCTTTCATGATTTACAGCATAGAATTCAGCCCCATTTTCCAGAAGTTTCAGCTCTCGGTACATGGCAATGGCGTGAATATTTATTCCGCAATGGTGCTAAATATGCGCATGGTATTCTTGTTGATTCCGACACAGGAAAAGAAGATGTCCTTCATTATTATGGTGATAAAATTACATCCGATAAATTATTTGTACTTCCTTTACCGCCGGCATATACAACGGTTCAAACAAATGGATTTAACAGAAGTGAATTTCTCGCTAAATATGGATTACCGGAAAAATTCTTTTTCTACCCTGCACAATTTTGGATGCACAAAAATCATGCACGATTATTTCATGCTTTGCATATTGCCAGATTTCGTTATGGTATAGATATGCCGATTGCACTTGTCGGTTCAAGAACAGGCGGAGAAGCAGAAGCGCGAGAACGAATTCATTATTTGGCTATGTATTTGGCAGAACAATTCGCTGTCCAAGATTTAACGCGATATTTGGGTTATGTTCCCGATGAAGATATGCCGCATTTATATCAAGAATCATGCGCTTTAATTATGCCGACAATGTTCGGTCCCACCAATACACCTGTCTCCGAAGCCTGGAGTTTAGGGTGTCCTGTCATCAGTTCTGATATTCGCGGAATTCGAGAGCATATCGGAGATGCCGGAGCTTTAGTAAATCCAAACTCTGCTGAAAATATTGCCGATATTATGATTCGACTATGGAATGATAATGAATTGAGGCAACAACTTATCACAAAAGGTACACAGCGCATTAAAGAATATAATCCATCTCATTTTTCTAGACTTTTACATAATGCTATTGACAGTGTCATACCGACATTAAAGGAAAAAAGTAATTTTTTTCGATAAAGGAGGATTTGGGCACAGAAATCAAATTCTCCGAAATTAATAATACTTCAGTCGGTTCACACGATAAAATTACCATAGCAACAACGATTGCACCGTTTGACATTGAAAAACAACAAAGAGCAATACAATCATGGATTGATTTGGGATTTCATGTTGTTTCACTCAATACACAAGACGAAATTACTATTCTGGCTGCACATTTTCCCATGATTTCTTTTTATCAATCTGAAAAGACAGCGAAAGAAATTTGTGGAAAACCTCTTCAATTTTTTGATAACTTTCTTCAATATTTTAAACAAACGGGTACAACAATTTGTGCAATTGTCAATTCTGATATTGCCTTACGTGCCAACAGTAATTTTCAGTCATTCATTTCCGACAATATAAAAGACAGTTTATTATTTGGCAGCCGATTAGATGTCATTGATGCAGAATCCGAACATGGTATCATGTATAAAAACGGATATGATTTTTTCTTCTTTGATCAATCTCTTCTTTCTTGCTTCCCTACATCTGATTATGCTCTTGGCGCACCGTGGTGGGATTATTGGGCTGTTTTTTGCCCTCTCAATGCCGGTTATACTGTAAAGCAAATTCTCTCCCCCATTGCAGTTCATATTCATCACACAATGAATTACAATATGGATGTATGGTTCCGCTATGGACATACATTTGCTGAATTTGTGCGCCATAATACAACACTCTATGCAAAAGAAATTTCAACAATAATTCAGGAAGCAGAGCAAGACGGTCCGCAAAATCTTATTTCCAATATAGCTGTCATTTCGAATAAATTAATTCATGCACACTCAAAAAAAGTGGTCATTGATTATCCGGCAGTATCATCGCATCATACACATTCTTACAAAGCCAGCGCCATTGTTTCACTGTATAATGCAGAAAAATTTATTCGGGGATGTTTAGAAAATCTTGTTAATCAAACTCTCTATGCAAAAGATCAACTTGAAATCATCATTATCAACAGCAATTCTCTGCAAAATGAAGAGCAAATTATTCAGGAATACAGAGAAAAGTACAAACATATTCAGTATATAAAAACCGAGCAAAGAGAAACTGTGTATCAAGCATGGAATCGTGGAATAATGTTGGCGCAAGGGCAATATATTACCAATGCCAATGCAGATGACCGTCACAGAAAAGATGCACTCGAAATTCTGACGCGGGCACTTGATTGTATGCCTGATATAGGTATCGTCTATGCGGATTCTTTTGTCACTTCCATAGAAAATCAAACATTTGATAATTGTACACCTCATTTACGATATTCTTTACCCGATTATAATCTTGGAACACAATTATCCAGCAGTTGTTTTGGAGCACAACCCATGTGGAGAAAAGCCGTGCATGACACCGTTGGGCTTTTTTCTACGGAATGGTCAATAGCCGGTGACTATGATATATTTA
>JAYRWZ010000299.1:0-2222 GCA_041917875.1 Chloroflexota bacterium
TGTCATGGAAGCTATTCTCGGCACTGAGATTGTAGATGAAAATGACAGAATTATTGATTTACGCGAGTTGGCAAAAAGCAGACGTGACAAACGCATTGCACAATTCCAATTTAACGAATCGAAAATTCCCGAAGAAGAAGTTCAGACACACATTAATTTGTAATTTTCACTTTTTCCTTTTACTATTATGTCACACACACTTGCTAAACATATACTTGCAGCGGAAGAATCGCAAACGCTTGCCATAGCTAATCGTGCCAAAGTCATGAAATCTCAAGGGATTGATGTGGTATCACTTTCAACCGGTGAGCCTGATTTTCCGACACCCGATTGCGCAAAACAAGCTGCTATTGATGCAATTACCCATAATTTTACCCATTATACCGATTCTAACGGTATAAAAGAATTGCGTGATACAGTAGCCGAAAAATTCCGCACAGAAAATGGTATTGCCTTAGCGAGTGCAGACAATATACTCATCACCAGCGGCGCAAAACAAGGATTAGTGAATACACTCAGCGCACTCTGCAATGAAGGCGATGAAGTAATCATTTTTGCACCCTATTGGGTAAGTTATCCTGCTATGGTCACTATGACCGGAGCAAAACCCGTCATCATTACCACATTGGCAGAAAATGATTTTAAGCCAACACCTGAACAGTTACGTGAAGCTCTGACACCACAAACAAAATGTGTTATTTTCAATAGCCCGAACAATCCGACAGGTATGATGCTCTCTCGCGATGAAATGGCGCAACTTCTTGCCGTGCTCGAAAACCATGATTGTTATATACTCAGCGATGAAATTTATGAAAAACTTACCTTAGGAAGCATTGATCATTGTAGCCCGGGATCATTCCCATCAGTAGCTGCTCGGGTCTGTACTGTCAATGGTGTATCTAAAGCATTTGCCATGACGGGCTGGAGAATTGGTTTTCTTCATGCGCCGCCGCAAGTATGGAAACAAGCCTCCAAAGTGCAGGGTCAAGTCACTTCTCACCCATCATCGATTGCCCAAAAAGCTGCACTCGGTGCAATGCTCGGCGCACAGCATGATGTAGAGATTATGCGGGAAGTATTTTGCAAACGTAAAGAACTTATTTGCCGATTGATGTCTGCAATTCCGTCCATTTCCTTTGCTGAACCGCAAGGTGCATTTTATGTATGGGCTGATATATCACGCATCCTAACGAAGGAGATACCAAGCTCTGCGGCATTTTGTGAAAAATTACTCGCTGATTATTATCTTGCCTTAGTCCCCGGCGAAGCATTCGGTACACAGGGATATATCCGTTTATCGTTTGCTGCAAGCGATGATGTCATTATTGAAGCAATACGACGCCTCGCTGCAATGGTTGATGATATGGAAAAAAAATAATCATAATGATAGAAAGACCCAATATATTAGTTGTTTGCGCAAGAAACAAAAAACGAAGCAGAACTGCTGAGTATATTTTTAAGAATGATAACCGTTTTAATATTCGTTCAGCAGGACTAAGTCCGAGTAGCGACAGAAAAGTTTCTGAAAATGATATACATTGGGCAGATCTTATTTTTGTTATGGAAAGTGAGCATCGGTCAAAAATAAAAGAACTTTATAAACATATTCAATTACCAAGAATTGACATACTCAATATTCCCGATGACTATGAATTTATGGACGATGAACTAGTTGATTTACTTACTGATAAAATTAATGATACTCTGAAACAGGTCTATGCAATCTGACTGACAATCAAATACAGGATTTTCTTTGAGGAAAGATACATAAACATACTTTCTATTGGTTAAAAATCGGAATAATATAAAATTACACAAATCTTAATTGATTGAACAGATTTTTAGGCTTGCATTACTTGATTTGTAGGGATATAAAACACATGATATTGAAAAACCTATTAACTTCTGGCATCATTATCAGAAAAAAGGAAGGATATATCATGTGGTAATTAGATTATGAAAACTCATGTTACATTCAATGATACTATCCGAACAAAGGGGCAATGATGAACAAAAAGACCGGAACGATGAAGAAAAATACCCATGCGCAATGAAAAAATTCATGAACAGAGGCAAGATCTACACCGATGAAGACAAAAAACGGAATCACGCAGAGAAGATCTATGATAAAGAAGAGAATACATAAGGCAACAAGAGAAGATATACAGTGCTGAAGATAAAAAATGAAGTAACGAAGACAAAAAATGAGGTAACGAAGACAA
>JAYRWZ010000300.1:0-19401 GCA_041917875.1 Chloroflexota bacterium
CAATGTAAACATAGTAGCCACATCATCAATTTCAGTTGCTATATTGCAAGGTTCAATGAATAGCTCTAATTTATCCGCTTCGATTTTCGACATATCAAGAACGTCATTTATCATTGATAATAAATGCTGTCCGCTTTTATACATTGCCGTAACGAACTCTCTTTGTTTATCAGTTATACTGGTATCGTTTTCAAGAATTTGTGAAAATCCTATAATAGCATTTAACGGAGTGCGAAGTTCATGGGTCATGGATGACAAAAACGCTGACTTAGCACGGTTGGCTCTGTCTGATTCTTCTTTGGCTTCGATGCTAGCAATTTCAGCCAATTTGTTTTCCGTAATATTTTGAACAATACCCAGCATCTCAATATAGTTGCCCTGTTGGTCAAAATGCGGTTCACCGATACATCGGACATAATGTACGCTACCATCTTCGTGGACAATAGGGAAATCAATATCGAATGATTTTTTTTCTATGATGGATTGTTGCCACTTGTCTATTATTATTGCATACACATCGTCGGTGACAAGTTTTTGTAAGTTTATCGTTCCAATATCAACATCGTGATTATATCCAAATGCAATTCCCGGATTTTTGGACCAATAATCCTTACCGCCCTTTGCGGGCGACTCAAAGCTTGCCATTTTTGCAATTTCTTGCGCTTTTCTCAAAGTTTCCTCATTTTTCCTGAGCAAAGCACTTGATTGCACACGCTGTGTTATGTCACGATACAACCACAGATTCCATGTCTTTCCTTTTTGTGGCTCAAAAGGTATATATGTTCTCTCAATATATCGTCCATCAACTAAGTGTAATAACTCGTCATATATACATACTCTTGACGCAGTAATTGATCTGACTTTTTCATTGAATTGCTCCGGCGATGGAAAGTACAGTTGTATATGCTCAATAAGCTGTTGGGATGAGCGATGCAGGGTGCTGCTTTTATCCGAAAAATCACCAAAAAGGGTAAATAGTTTTTGATTTAAATAAATAATTGTCCCAGTTTCATCTTCAACATAGATGGCTGCGACAATGTTTTCCATAAGATTTTCAAGTAATTGTGCGGTGGCTTTAATGTCTTCTCTCGTTTTTCGATGCTCAGTGATGTCAAATTCTACAACAACAAAGCCGTTATGTCGGTTGCTGTCATCATATATTGGGTCGGTTTGTATTTGTGTCCAATATTCTTTCCCATGTTTATTGATATTGAGTATTTCACCTGTAAAGGATTGCCGTGATGCCAGAGCTTGTTTTAATGATTCAACAGTTTTTGGGTCCACATTGTCGTTGAGCAGAAATTCTGACGGGCGATGACCTTGTACTTCCTGTAATGTGTAACCCGTTTGTTGTTCAAAAGCATTGTTAACCCATTGTATTCGCACATCGGTGTCGGTGATGATAACGGTGTTTTTTGTTTTTTCGGCAACAATGGACAATAAATGTAAGCGTTCCATAATGTCACGATTCTGATCCATTCTTTGACGTATTGCTGTATTAAATCTCATTAAAAGAATCAATCCGGTTATACCCATCAAGGCCACAAAAATAGGTAAATCATATTTATGGTGAATTTCTATTTTTTCGAGATATGTATTAAGTTCCTGACGGTTGTTTTTTTGTATGTCAAATAATGATTTTTGCAATTGTTGTAATGATTGGACAAGGGCTGCTCGGTTTTCCTTGTTCTTGTTGATTTGATAATTATTGTATCGTGATTCGAGTGCTGACAATGAAGAGTGTAATGACGGCACCACATTCTTTAATGTATTTTCCTTATTCTCTGCATACAGTAATTGAAGTGTTTTCTGAATATCAGTGCCTTGAGTTTGTATTGCGGTAATGCAAGGGTCAAGTTCTAACTCGGCGAACATGGTGCTTGCAGTATTTTTGTCCAACAGATATAATAAAGAATCCGATAAACGAACTTGATTGTTTATAGTATCAGTAAGCAATACAATTATTTGCCCATTATCATTGCTGTGGGTGTAGAAGCGATGACCGAGCACTAAAGCAATAAGTATTGTAATAAGTACTATGGCTTGTATTTTTAATCGTGAAAGTATTTTCGCTTCCGTCATTGTATAGGTGATTTACCTGATAAGATTGAAACTGTATTTTTTTCGTCGCAGTCCGTTTCTGCCTATTTTTCGTTCTGCCCAACGAGAGAGCATCACAAAAGGAATACCGATAATAAAATAGATAAGTGCGACTTGTATGCCTATGCCGAAATAATCATAATATGTGGTTGCAAGTAAATTATATTGTTGTGTCAAGTCCACAATAGTAATCATGGAAACCAATGAAGAATCTTTTAAGAGCGATATAAAATCATTGGTTACAGGCGGAATAACTAATCGCACCGATTGTGGTAGAATCACATAGCGTAAAGCTTGCCATTGCGTCATGCCTAATGCTTTTGCCGCTTCATATTGAGAACGCGGCACCGATAATAATCCGGCACGGTAATTTTCTGCCTCAAATGCCGCATAATTTAATCCTAATCCAATCACTCCCGCCACAAAAGGGTCGAGCCGAATACCGATATTGGGCAAACCGTAAAATATAAGAAGTAATTGGACTAATAACGGGGTTCCGCGTATAATTTCAATATAGGCGACGGCTATAAATTTAAAAGGAGTATATATGCGGATAATGGCAAGAATCAGCCCAAGTGACATTGCCATCATCATAGAAAACAGAGAAACAATAATTGTTGTCCATGCTGCTTTTGCAAACATTGGCAAAAACGAGATATAGCGGTCAATACGTTCCTGAAAACTGATACTTCTGTTCATGGATTCGACAAAAGAATTGTATTCGGTCGGCTCTGTTTCCGAAGGACTTCTGTCCTCAGTCATTTCAGCCATTTCTTTATTCCACAATTTCCATTTTTCAAGAATTTTGCGAAGTTTTCCATTCTGCTTTATAGTTGCAATGGCTGCACTCAATTCATCGCGAAGAACAATATTGCCCTTCTTAACCGCTATACCGTACATTAGTCTGTCAATAGCTCCGCCTACGATTTTTAATCCCTTTACTGTTGGCACATAATAAATTGCCACGGGAGCATCAATAATAAAGGCATCAATTCTGCCATTGAGCAAATCTTGATAGCCCGACACCTCTTGTTCATAGCTGAGTACGGTTAAACCGCCGAATTTTTCTAAGAACATAAATGCTTCGGAACCGGTTAATGTCCCTACTTTTTTTCCTTTGCAATCTTCCAATGAGTTAATTGTTTTATTATTGTCCGGGACTACTATTGTTTGACTTGTCACATAATAGGGTGTGCTGAAATCAACTTCTGCCAAATGCTCAGGCGTAATCACAATGCCGTCAATAACCACATCGTAATTATTTCTTCCCAAACCGGATATTAAACCTTCATAACTGTTTTGTACAAAGACGGCTCTTTTGCCCATTACCTCAGCAACAGCATGGATAATGTCCACGTCAAAACCCTTGATAATTGCCGGATTATTGGGGTCTGCAAAGCAATAGGGGGCACCGCTTCGCGCATCTGCTCCGAAAGTAATGACGGTATCGTTGGATTGTGAGCGCGAGCTGTACACAACAAAGCTGAAAATAATCCACAAATACAGTAGAAATCTTTTACCCATTCATCACATCCTCTCTGCCAAGACTCATTATTCTTTTCAAGAACTTTTGAGTACGAATATCTTTTGGGTGTTCGACCATAAATTCTTCGGCTAATATTTCGACAATTTCGCCTTTGTCCATAAACACAATATAGTCACTGGCATCTTTTGCAAATTGCATTTCATGGGTGACGATAATTTGTGTCATGCCTTCGGCATTGAGCTCGCGCATAACAGCCAGCACCTCGCCTACTAATTCCGGGTCAAGAGCCGATGTTGGTTCATCATAGAGCATCACATTCGGTGACATAGCCAGAGCGCGTGCTATAGCAGCTCTTTGTATTTGTCCGCCGGACAATTGGTCAGGACGACGTTCGGCAAGCGACTTCAATCCCACTTTGTCCAATTGGCGTAAAGCAATTTCTCTGGCAATCTCTTTGTTCACGCCCTGCACAACCATTGGTGCCATCATTGCATTTTCTACAATAGTCTTATGCGGAAACAGATTAAAAGTCTGAAATACCATGCCGACGGATTGACGCAAACGATGGGCGCGCTTTTCAATTTCTTTATGGGAGACATCCGCTCCGTCGCGCCGATCGAGAACCATATCGGCAACACGCACAGACCCGCCATCAATAATTTCCAGTGCATTGATGCAACGCAACAATGTGGATTTGCCGCAACCCGAGGGACCGATAATCGAAACAAGGTCACCTTCGAATATAGATAACGTTATATTCTTCAGCACTTCCGTATTATCGAATGATTTCGTCACATTTTCCAATCGAATCAATGCCGATTGACCGCTATGATCATGTTTTTGCATAAAAATACAATGAAAGTTCTTGTGCAAATATAGCACTGCAAACACTTTGCCAACGAATATAAAGCCATATTACACTGTGATGCGGCTCTTCCGGTGATTTTAACATTTTTTTTGTTATCATGACTGAAACAAACATTTTTCTGCTTTGCCTATGCAGTGTAATCTTCATCACACTATGGATTACAACCGAAAACGAACAATCACTTGCGCAAGGATGTTCACCAAGTTTTTCAATTTTTTATCACATTTTTTTACGCTCTTATGAACTTCACACACAGTTATGGCAAACATTTTCTCTTTATGTGTATGTTTGCTGCGATAACATTTTCCGGCTATGCACAAATGCCCGATGCAGCCGTGAATGTAACCGCTCAATGGGTTAATGGTAATGATCCCGGGAATCGTGAGATTACCGTACGATGGGATCCGCCGATATCGGGGATCGCTCCTGACAGCTATGCAGTCTATTATACCGTCTTAGACCTTCACGGTGGTAATGGTATAGAGTTTTTCAGATTTGTTACCAATGGCACAGAGTTTACCGTTCCGAACAACGTAATAATTCCGTCCGGCTATCCTCTTCATCTTGTTGCTGTTAACAGTATTCAAGATTCATTGGAGAATCAGCAATTTCCTCTTGCTGTCCTCTTCGACCCACTCTACGTTATTGATCCGAATGACCCATTTTCCTCTAACCTTATCATTGTGAAAAACAACGGATTAATCAAAGCACAACCATTTAGCCCATTAACCGATACCATCCGGGCATCTATTTATGGCTTACCTGATGTGACATTCCGTTATATCTTACTTGAAGGTCCGACAGGATTATCCGTCAATGAAAACAGCGGAGAAATTACCTGGGTAGCAGGAAGCACAGGTATTGATTTGGTCAAAGTGCGTATCGAAGCAGAAATCAGTCCTCAAAATATCATCAGCCGCGATTGGACATTACAAATCAATACAGGTAATCCTTATAATATCTTATTTACAAGTATCCCTCCGACAAATGTGCGCACAGGGCAAGAACTTGTCTATGATGTTGATGCTGTCAATGTGGAAGACCCGAATGAACCTGTGACATATTCCATAGAATATGCTTCACTGTACGGTTTGCCGGGAGAAGAACCCCCAACCATTGATCCCAATACCGGCGTATTACGTTGGAAAATTATGGAAGATTATCCTGAGGGCTATGTCCAATTACAGGCATATATCGTGGCACGTTCCGGTCGTATGGTCAATTCTCAAGTCTTAGACATTTTTGTGGGCGACCCTATTTATCTTAAATCATACTACGATTGGCAAACTCCGCAAACGGAAGTGGGCATGGAATTTTTAAATCGTGTTTTTGCTTTCACCTTAGATGGTTCAGATTCACTTATCCGCTTTAGTCTTGTAAACGCACCCAATGGAATGGTTATTGATGAGCGTACCGGCGAAGTTCGTTGGACTCCGACAGACAAAGGTATATTCACCTATCGTGTTATGGCAACCAATGGTAAAGATACAGCAGTTAAACAATTCACCGTTGAAGCTATCAGAGGTTTACGTATTCAATTCCCAGCATATTATTTTGTTGCTCAAATCAATCAAGAACGCAGCGAGCAAGTAACGGCAAGTGTCAGCGGTGTTGATAATCCTACTGTACGCTATACTTTAACAGGCGCACCGGATGGTATGACCATTGATGATAATGGTACATTACGTTGGTTCTCCAATGACACAACTCTTGCACGTGAGGGAACAATGATTCCGGTAACAATCACCGCTGAGTATGACACCCTCAAAGCTGAATATACATTTTATGCAATTCTTTATATCGAACCAATTCCTTCGGCATATATTCAACCCATTGATTGGAATATTCCAACAGCCGTCAATGAAGGTGAAGAATATAGTGCAAACTGGGCTTCACAAATCCCCGGTATGCCATCGGTAACGTTCGAGTACTCATTAAAAAATGCCCCGTTAGGCATGGAAATAGATGCACGCACAGGACTTGTCACATGGCAAACAACACAAAAAGGGCTGTATTTTTACACTGTCGTTATTAATGCGAGTAATAATATGTCCGCAGAGTTTGTCTATGTAGTCTTCGTGGGTGATAGTTATGTAGAACTTGATGGCGATTGGGAAGATAAAAATATAGCATGGGAAATGCCTTTAGGTATGGTAAATACACCATATTTGCAAGCGTTTAATGCTCTTACACTTTCCGACGGAACAACATTAGATCCTAATGAATATACATACACATTGGAAACTGCACCGGAAGGAATGGAGATTATACGCAATGATAGTCTTTATGGCTGGGCAGGCGCAGCACTTATTTCATGGACACCCGAACGCGCAGGGTCTTACACCGTGGTATTAAAAGCATCACATCCTGATTATCCGGGTATTGCAAGAATCCGCTTTACAATCTTTGTTATGGGCAATGAAGCAGAAGAAAAAATGACTGATGAAATTTTATCGCGCCGTCGTGTAACTTCTGTTAATGACAATCCTGTATCAGAGTCATCACTCACTGTCTATCCTAATCCGGCAACGGATAGAATACAAGTGTCATTACGCGGTAATGCACCTTCCGAAATTACCATCACAGATATGACGGGACGTACCGTTGCACAAGGCAATACAGCAACTCTTGATGTATCAGGTCTTTCAACCGGTATGTATATGCTCACAGCACGCTATGGTACAGAAACAAGCACACAAACGTTTATTATCAAACGATAATTAAAACACTCATTGGCTTCCTAATCCTGTCGAAGTTTCTTCGGCAGGATTTTTTTTTGTCTTGTCACAAACGTAAGCGATATCGCTTTGAAAAATAGTTGTTACAATACTCTTCATTTTTGGAATCCGAAAACAAAATTTTCCCTATTTTTGTTGAAGTGAATGTACCCAATTATTGGGGTTCTTCACATATAATTTTTATGTACATTTTTTCAAAGGTTTATGTATGAAAAAGCATCTATTGGTGTTTCTCAGTATGGCATTCATTGCCTTGACATTTGCGGCTTGTTCCAATGATTCATCATCGCCATCACCGACCAATTCTAATATTGCCGAATCGGATTTTCCAACGACGGCAACAGGCGGTGATCCTCGTGGCACATATACACCCAACACTCCAATGGTGAGCATGAAACTGCCGACCTTGCCTGTAGGAAGTATGAGTATTTCCTATACCAAGAACACCGGTAGTGGAACAATTGTTTTTGAAGGGGCTACCGCAACTTCGGGAACATATAAGAGCACAGATTTTACGATGCAGGTTGAAGGAAAAATGAAAATCAGTTTTCCCGGATTTCCTGAACAAGAAACCCCTTTCCCCGGAGACGAAAGTCCCGATATAGGGTTTGATGCGCCAAAACCTACGGGCACATGGCGTGTGGTAAATGGTCAATTATTCTTGGATGATGAGACAGAAGGTTCAGGGTATACTGTGAATTCCAAAGGTTTGTTTTTCGTAAATTCCTATACTGAATCGGGAATGACAGGTTCAGGAGTAGTAGCATTACGTAAAAAATAATATATCTTTATTTACTATGAAAAAGCAGGGGAGCATTGTTCTTCTGCTTTTTTTTATGCCCGACCGACACCGAAAAATGTGAAAAATTTGTCTAAACTTTTTGTCCTGTTTATCTGTTATTCCCACTGTAACAAAGGAAATGTTCCTTTTACATACTTATTTATTTTTCTTTTTATCACATTTTTCAAAGGTTTTTTTATGAAAAAGTATTTGATGTTTATCATCACAGCTGCAATTCTTTCGCTTGGTTTTACCTCTTGCAAAGATGACACCACTACAGCACCTGCAACAACAATCGGTGCTAATATTACGGAATCACAGTTTCCGACAACAATTACAGCCGGAGATCCACGCGGAACCTATACCCCAAACACACCGGCAATGAAGTTTACTTTTCCGCCGATACAAGGAAGTAATATTGCAATGACTTATACAAAAAACACGGGGTCAGGCACTCTTTTTATTCAAGGAGCAACTCCTCAATCGGGGACTTATACCACAAATAAGCTGCAATTTGATATACGCGGTTACATGGATTTTACTGTTCCCGGCGAACCTACGGAGCGTATTCCTTTTCCGGCAGAAGGCGAAGAATCATTTTTTGAAGAGGTGCAACCTTCCGGCACTTGGCAAATTATAGGTAATAAAATATATTTTGACGATAATACCGAAGGTGCTGAATTTACGGTAACGGATAAAGGTCTTTTTATGTATAGTGAAATTGACACAGAAACAGAGGAAAAAGGCTCATTTTTCTTAGGTTTACGTAAGAAATAAGTATCTCTGAAACATACCACCACATATTCACCAACTCCAATCATACCCGTACACAATAAAAAGTGTGCGGGTAATGGATATTATAAAGGAAGAGTATTGTTGCAGATAGGAATATGTGCGGCACTAAACATCAAAAAATCAAACATAACAAGTAATTTATATAAAAAATCTAATATGATAAAAACAAGAACACATTCAAGTTGCTATAAAGAGTTCTTTTTTGTCAAAATCTTTTTTAGAGTGTCGAAATCAATCAGATTAAGATGTACTTTCCGATTATCGTCCAATACTTTAAATTCAAAGAAAGGATTTTCGCACATAGTATATTCGCCAATATTGATGCTTTTGGATAAAATCCCAACGCCCCAATCAGTGTCAATACAACAAGAAAACACCGTTGGATTACGCCGCCACTTAAAAAATGCTTTCCATGTTGTTCCATTCCAAAGTCCATGCGCCGGAGTATGATAATATGTGCGCGATTCACGAGCGTGCCATTCGGTGGGTGGGTTACAATCGTGCAGCACAATGAAACCATCGGGTTTTATATAGTGTAAGGCATTCACAATATCTTTTTCCACTTGTTCTGCAAGGTGAAGTCCATCAATAAATATCACATCAAATAATGTGTCCTTGGATAAAATCTCACCGTTAGAGAGTTTGTGGAAAAACATATCACTTGTCATTTTAAAATTAACGGGATTTTGTTCAAATTCAACTCCCGGATCAATACTGTATTTGATATCCGCTTTGATATGATTAAAATTATCATCGGGATTGCGAACACCGATTTCAGCATAACTTGTTTTTCGTTGTTGTAATGACAATAGAAAATTTATTATATCGGTACGGGTTATCGTTTTTGTCATTTCTATGTCGTTCTTATATTGCGCATCATGATAATGCGCATTGTGGAAAAATTTCCACCCTTTGACATAATACTTGATCGGTTTGATTTTTAATATTATTTGTTTTATGTCCATAGTGAATTACTTAAAGTCTATTTTGTAAAATGTACACACTATACCATGATTACGATAATTGTTCAGATTTTGTTGATTGGAAATACTAAAAAGTCCAAGACCACATAATTTGTGGTATATTGTTGCTGAGTGTTTTTTTTGAATCCTGATGGTTTTCGTTGGGAACTACAAAAAAAAGCGTTCCTTTTTGGAACGCTTTTTTTATGAATATGATTGGCATTGGTCTCTTAATCAAATTTTAGAGATTGTACAGCTTTATCAAATGCCGGCATATAATATTCTTTTTCCGGTGCGTACCAACTTGTCGTAATGCGGAACATTTTATTTCCTTTTACAGCAAAATAGACCCTTCCTTGAACATTTGCTCCGGGTGCATAACTCATGACATACGCTTTGCCGCCACTCAGTGTGGTCGCTGATGCTGACGCACCTTTATAAGCAGCTTTGTTTTGTTCAACGATTTTTTCAAGATTGTTTTGCTTTGAAGCATCAAAAACATCTACTTGAATAAAGCAATCTATGGGACCATTTAATAATTTTTTGGAATCGAGTGTATTGGCAACTTTAGCATTCTGTGATTTAAAGTTGTCAGGAATGCTCAAAGAATAACCATTGCCGACAAATGATTTTGTTGTGGCTGAAGGGCGATGAGCCGTTGAATCACGCACCACAGTATCAACTTTTCTTTCGATGATTTTTGCAGGTTGGGCTATTTTCACAGATTTAAGCATTTGGTCAAAAGCCGGACGGTAGATTGGCATTAAATCCGAGAATGTCAGGAACTCAAGCATTGTGGCTGTGGTGCTGTCTGTGAGAGAAATATAGGTTTCGCCATTGAAATTACCGTCTTCAAGAGGAAATGAGAAGCTAAGTTTAACAGCTTCTTTACCGTCAATCATTAACTTTTCGTCTTTTTGATACACAACGGGATCGAAAATTCTTGCATCACTGACTAATTGGTCCAGAGTTTGTCCTTTATGGTTTAATGCCAAAAGAGTTACCCTTGCGCCGCCAATGCCGGGGATTTCTGCTTTACCATTGAACAAAGAGTTAAAACGCTCCATATCATTCGAGGATGAGTACACGGTAATTCTGTCTCCCGTTTGTGTGCGTGCTTTCCAATTTTCCGGATACTGAATGGAAAAACTTCGCGATCCATCCGTATAAGTTTTCATAGCTCCGGGCATCACCGGCTCGGCTTTTTTTTGACAACCCATGACGACAAGCGCGCATAAAGCAATCATTCCACATAGTTTTTTCATGAAGGACATTCTCCTAAAGAATAGATGTATAAGTACTGTTTTGTTTTGAACAGAAGATGATGATAATCGCAAGGAGTTACATTTGATGCGGCTTGTACAAATTTCTAAGGAATCGTTAAGCAAGCATAAGCCCACTTTACCGCACAAAACCCACAATGTAACTCTTTTCAAAAGCAAAAATAACTGTTCACCGAGAAAACATCTGCACAGCGCAACCATTATGCAGCATAAAGTTATCATAAAATCGTGCATTACCCACATTTTTCAGGTGATGAATCAAGCGGGAAAAGCGTTGATATTTTTATGGAACCATAGCTGTTTTGGCTTCGGGACAATCGGCTTACAGCTTTACACATTAAAGGAAAATCGGGGTAAAGAAGTGCTGCAAACAATTGCTGTTCGGGCAGAAACCTGTAATTTTGCGAGTCTTTCGGCGTGTAGCGCAGCCCGGTAGCGCACTACTTTGGGGTAGTAGAGGGCGCTGGTTCGAATCCAGTCACGCCGACGGAACCTAAGCGAAAGCGATGCCTTGCCGCCCAAACAGCAAGGCATTTTTTATTGCGTATCTTCTTGTTTATCAAAGGGTGAGACTGTGGAAGCAATCCACCGTAAATATGACTCCGAGCCACTGTCAATAGGCACGGCAATTACTTCCGGCACATCATAAGGATGCAATTCACATACCCTTTTTTCAAGCATTTCGATATTGTCCACTGTGGTTTTGATAAAGATCATCACCTCCAAAGATTCTTCGATACGATCATTCCATGTGTACATCGAATAAGCGCCAAGTAAAAGGTTGCAGCAAGCCGCCAAACGCTCGGAAAGCAAAATACGAGCTATTTGTTGCGCATTGTCATAAGAGTTCGTTGTTACGATGACTAATCGGAAGTTTGATGCGTTTTCCATAGTTTTGCCACGTTATTTCATGAGAACATACTACTGTTTCGATTGTATAAACGGTTTCGTTCTGCTTGTTTCTGCTCATTGCGAGCGTAAAGAACCTGCGGTTGAATCTGAATATATCTATTGCGCCGAGAGAATATTTTTATGAATAGACATACTTTATTCAGAGGTAAAAACAGCAAAACGCACGTAGTTTCACATCCAAATTAACAAAAAAATGATTGAACTTCTCATATTTCATTGCCATCTTGTGGGCGCATTGTATGGATTTACCAAACGTTGGCAAGAGGCATCAGTGAAAGAGGGCATCATCGCTGTCTTGCTATTCGGTTTATGTTTCACCATATTATGGGCATTAACCGGACCGATTGCACGGTGGATAACACCCGAAAAGGGCTTTGTAGAATGGTTCACGGCAGACACCTTGTCTTTAGTCTTGGTTTCCATACCCGATGCGCTTTTCTTTTATATCTTTTTTCTCAAACCTCGGTCGGCATCGTTACATCCATAACAATGTCGTTCGCATTTTAACCGATTCAGTATGATTGCACAATTACGCGGCACTATTGCAGAAAAATCCACCACGGAAGTTATTATTGATTGCGGGGGAGTGGGCTATCATGTTTTTATTTCGGTCGCAACGTATGAACAATTGCCCGCCGAAGGCACGGCCGTCACGGTCTTGACCTTGCTTATACCCCGTGAGGACGCTCTGACACTCTATGGTTTTGCCACATCGGCAGAACGTAAGGCATTTGTGTTGCTGACTTCCATACCGGGCATAGGTCCCAAGACTGCATTGGGGATTTTGTCCGCCTTATCATTAGCCGAATTGCGCGACTATATCATTGGTGGCAATCTGCTGGCATTACAAAAACTGCCGGGCATAGGAAAAAAGACCGCAGAGCGGATTTTGGTGGAATTACGAGACCAGATAGGCAAACTTGCCATCATCGGTGCTGCTTCGTCCTCTGCACCGGACACAGGCAATACCCTTGTGCGGCAAGAAGCACTTTCTGCACTTATTGCTCTTGGTTATACTCGTCAGGTGGCTGAAAAAGCCATAAAATCGGCTGCTGCCGAAAATCCGAATGCTACCGCAGAGCAATTGATTCGCAAGGGTTTGAAGTTCGCTGTACAGTAACAATCAGAAATGTCGATGATTGGAGCAATTGCTTATTGCAATCGCAACAATACATAAATATGTCATTATTATTCCACTACATTGATGGGGCTTATGAAAGGAAGTACACTTTTCGCAATTATTTTGGGCAGTGCCGCCATTTTCGGGTCATTCGTGCTCGAAGGTGGTAAACCCGCAGCATTGCTTGTTATTCCGGCAATGGTTATTGTCTTTGGTGGCACTGTAGCGGCGACAATGGCAGGCAGTTCTTTACAACATATACTTCGCATACCCACTTTGTTGCGCATTGCCTTTTTTCCCCCTAAAATTGACAAAAAACATATTGTTGATCAAATTCTTTTGTTCGCTACTATTGCCCGTCGCGATGGTATTTTAGGGTTGGAACGTCGTCTCGATGATATTCACTATCCGTTTTTACGGAAACTCATCGAAATTTCCATTGATGGAGCTGACCCCGAAACAATGGCTGCTATTGCCGACACCGATATTGAGTTTATTACCGAAAGACATAATGCCAATATTGCGTTATTTACTAAAATGGGCGGATATTCTCCTACGATGGGAATTATTGGTACTGTGATGGGACTTATTTCCACACTTGCGGCGGCGGGTGGTGACCCTACTGAACTTATCCACCATATCGCAACTGCTTTTATTGCTACGATGTGGGGTATATTTATGGCAAATATCGTTTTTTTACCCATTGCCGATAAATTACGTGCTGTTCATACTGCCGAACTTCAAATGATGAATATTATGATTATAGGTGTTGGTGCTTTGCAATTAGGCGAAACACCAAGCGTGATCCGCTCCAAACTCATCAGCGCATTTCCTTTGGCTGAGCAAAGTGCTTTGAGGGCAGCTCCCTTACCTGTTCCTCCGGCAGTATAAATACATAATTCGCTTCACTACAATTAAGCATAAATTCTTTTTTTTGATGTATTTGCCATTATCACAATACAAAAAAAGAACTATAGACTTTTCACCATTCTTGACATTTTCACATATACATATATGAAAAAAAACAAACTCTTATTTCTCTTAAATCTGACAGTATTTGCTTCGCTTATGCTTTTTTCTTTCTCATGCTCTGATTCACAAAAAGAAACAGCAATACGCCAAGCAAAAGGCAATAAAAAATATGGTGGTAACTATCGCATTAATATGGTGCGCGGTAATCCCAATGGTCTTGATCCTGTCATTATCAACAGCAAACTTGCCGATGATATTGCTCAACAGATATATGACCGTCTTATTACTTTTGATTCTAATTTAAACACAGTCCCCGAATTGGCTCACAGATGGGAAATATCCGATGATGGTAAACTCTACACTTTTTTTCTGCGCAATGATGTATATTTTCATGATAATCCTTGCTTTTCCAATGGTAAAGGGCGGAAACTTATTGCTTCGGATATTGTCTATTCATTAACAAGAGCATGTGACCCACAAAGTAAAACCGTTGCATTTTGGGCATTTAAGGGCAAAGTAAAAGGTGCCGATGAATATTATGGCGCCCGATTGGAACAATCAAACAAAGTTACCGCAGTTTCGGGAATACAAGCACCTAATGACACAACACTTACCATAGAATTATTGCGGGCTTATCATCCGTTTTTATTAACGCTTGTCAATGGCTTCGGTTGTGTGGTGCCGCATGAAGCAGTGGATTATTACAAGGACAATTTTTTCAGAAATCCCGTGGGAAGCGGTCCATTTATATTTACTGAGTGGAAAGATGATCAATATCTGACATTGCGTCGTAACCCAAAATATTGGCAAAAAGATACACACGGCAATGCTTTGCCTTTTTTGGATAATATTACCGTTACATTTATCAAAGACGACAAAGTGCAGCATAATGAATTTATGAAAGCCGGTTTGGAAGAAAGTTTTACTATTCCGACCGAATTTTTCCCGACTGTTTTTAACGAAAATAAACAAGTTATTGCGCCCTATACAGCTTATAATGTTCAACAAAAACCGGCATTACTCACATGGTTTATCAATTTATTATGTGCAAAACAACCCTTTAATAATCCCGATATGCGCAGAGCTTTATCCTACGCCATAGATCGAGAAAAAATTGTCAAATATGTTTTGCGCAATGCTCCCTATCAGCCCGCACATCATGGTATAAATCCGCCCGTTATGCCCGGCTATACTATCAATGATATTGAAGGATTTTCTTTTAATCCAACAAAAGCGCAGGAATATCTCAAAAAAGCCGGCATTGCCAATGGAGCCGATGTGCCAAGCATTACTCTTTCCGTGTATCAAGAACCCCGTTTAGTGCAAGTTGCAGAAGCGGTGCAACAGATGATAAAAGAACATCTTAATATTACTGTCAATATTCAGGTATTGCAATTTGCCGAATTATTGCAGCGTGCGGAACACGGCAAACTCGATTGTTGGGGCACACGATGGTATGGTGATTATCCCGACCCCGAAAATTATCTCAATTTATGGGACGGCTCGCTTGTGCCGGCTGAATTGCATCAGGTAAGTTATCCTAATGAAACGCGTTATGTCAATAAACAAATGACCGAGATTTTAGCGCAAGCCGTAGCTGAAAATGATCCGATTCAAAGAATGGCTTTATATAAAAAAGCGGAAAATATTGCCATAAAAGAATCTCCTTCCATTGTTTTATTCTATGAAATGCACTATCGGCTTTTACAACCGTATATACGTGATTATCCCTTAGATGCTATGGCAAGAGTAGTTCTAAAAAATGTCTGGTTCGATAAGTAATACAATAAAACTATGCACAATACAATCGTTGGTGAAAAAGAATTACGCTTCCATACAGAACAATTTTTCACCCAATTTATCAATATGCATAATGCCGAACACAGCCAATGGTCGGAACAATGGTATTTTCGCGGTGAAGTGCCGAATAAAGGTAAAGCCGGCGGTTGTTATGCTTTGTTTGAGCATGATACACTTATCTATATCGGACTTGGCATCGGCAAAAATTCCGGTCTGGCATCCAAAGTCAGTAAATTTTGGAAAATGGTGGACGCAGCTCCTCAACAGTACTTTAAGCCCTCTAATCAATTTCCTTCGATCACGAGTATTATGACCATTGGTTTTGAACGCCATATATTCCTTGCTGCTGCTTTAGAGATATATCTTATTGAAACATTAGCACCAAGAGAAAATACAAATTATAAGCCGAAAAATAACGTATGATTGCTATATATGGAACAAATACTTACCATTGAAATACTTAGTCAAGAATTAAGAATGCTTGGCGTCAAAAAAGGTATGTCGCTTTTAGTGCATACATCTCTTTCTGCTTTTGGTTGTTATGTGTGTGGTGGTGCAAATACCGTCATACAAGCATTGTGTAAAACTGTAGGAAAAAACGGTACTATTATGATGCCGTCACATTCATCATCCTTTAGCGAACCGGCTTATTGGCAAAATCCGCCTGTGGCATCGGAGTTGTGGCAAACCATACGCGACACCATGCCCGCATTTTCTCCTTTATACTCGCCGGTAGAAGGTATGGGTAAAATTCCTGCCCAATTTGTAAGAATGCCTACTGTAAAAAGAAGCACCCACCCGATGACCTCTTTTGCGGCTTGGGGAAAATATGCCTCTTTTTTGCTTAATAATCATTCCTTAGATTACGGTATGGGCGAAAATTCACCTTTGGCGCGGCTGCTTGATATTCGTGGATATGTATTATTTCTCGGCGCACCTTTTGAAAGTAATACTCTCTTGCATTTAGCCGAAATTCGTGCTGATATTACTGCAAAAAAAAATGTTCGGCAGGGCGCACCCATACTCAAAGGAAAAAAAAGAATATGGGTTGAATTTGATGAAATTGACTATGACAATGACGATTTTGATATAATGACACGCGAATATTGTCTGCAATCGGTAAATGTGCGTCATAGAAACATAAAACAAGCCGCTTGCGTGCTTATACCCGCCGAGGAATTAGTACATTTTGCTTGTCATTGGTTAGAACATAACCGACAATGATTCAATACTGTTCATTGCGTCTTTCAAGTTCTTGTCTGCGATGCTCTAATACTATAAGTTTTTTATGGACTGCGTCCGACAAATTAATATGGCGGGCATTGGCATAATTGAATAAAGTTATAAATACATCGGCTGCCTCATCGGCAAGTTCTTCATCGCTTATTGCTTTGCCTTTCCAACGTTTTTTTTCTAAATTAGCAAGTTCACCGGCTTCTCCATTCAGTTCAAGGCAAAAAAATTCGCCCGAACGCTCGGTAAAATACCCTTGTTGATATTGGTCAAATCCTCGCTGAACAGAGCGTAAACCGCTTTGTACTGCATCAAGTAAATAATCAAGTTCTTGTGGAATAATCATAGCTTTGTGTTGTTGTAATATGAATATATAATGCGAATGTATGGGTTATTGTCCGGATAGACAAATTTTCGTCTTTTGATTTTTCCGCTTCCGTCTTGCTGTCGTCAATATCCGGAATGAAGCGATTCTTATATGTTCTATATCTCAACTCCTTACACATTAAGAAAATACATCATGAAGATTGCTGCAATCATGGTATGATTTTGTTCCCCGATGTATCATGCCTTTTTCACAAATTCCGATTTTAATGCCATAGAGCCGAATCCTTCAATTTTACAATCAATATTGTGGTCGCCATCGGTAAGTCGTATGTTTTTCACTCTTGTACCGGATTTAATAGGCTTAGGTGCACCTTTTACCGGTAAATCTTTTATGACAATAACGGTATCGCCGTCGTGCAACTCATTGCCGTTCGCATCAAGGATTTTGGCAGCAATCGAATCCTCCGTTGTTGATGCAGGATCCCACTCATAATAACATTCAGGGCATATCATGAGAGTATCGGACATATAGGTATATTCGGATGAACATTGAGGGCAAGGAGTAAGTTCTGACATAATAATATATAGTTGTGGAGAATAATTGTAATGCTTAATGCACTGTGAATTTTAGCTGAAATAAAGTGATTGTAGAGTTTTCCGTGTTCAATATTGCACATCAAGAAAATAAAAACTGCAATCATGATATGGTTGTAGAGTCATAGAAACGACATGTTATCGTAAATATAAGACTGTTTCGCCGGTTTCCGGTTCATCGTATTCAGGGTAAGAAATAGAATAAGACACATTAATTACATATCTAAATCCACTTCTTGTTGAAGTATTTGTAGAAAGAGGGGTGAACATAAATTCTGTCGCCCATTGTGGATTGTTGTGTTTAAATGTACATGTGTATTGTAGGGGTGAATTTTGCGAAACCCATGTACCAACATTGACAATACTTGAAGTACCATTTTTTATTGTTACAGTGATTGTTCCATCATCTTTCATGTCAAATTCTCCTAATGATGTTCCAAACAGTGCTAAATACGTACTCCAATTTCTTTGCAATAGAGCTTCATGAACAAGTGCAGTGTTTAATTCGGGATTAAGCAAATCGTCTGTTATACGTATAGTTTGTTCGCATCCGTTAAACAGAGCGAGTGAAGCTAATAGAAAAAGAGTTGCAAACCTTTTCATAAATATTATGATTCTATATGGTAAGTAAAGTATGATTAAAAGCGTTTTTTACATCTTTTTTGTGATGCCAAGACTTAGTATTGTATATTGAGGACTAAAATCAACTAATTCAGTACGAAGCCCAATATCGCGATTTTTATAATCATGTGTAGTGTGTACTTTTAGAAGCACCGATAATGCAAGTGATGGATTAATTGAGTAATCAACTCCTAAAGAGAGTCCAATGAATGGAGCAAAATAGCTGTATGATTCATTAAATTTCTGCGTCGATTGCGAGGTGGTGGAAAGTGCTTTTGTAAATACACCTTTCGATTCAGTCATGCTATAATTTATTCCGGCATCCACGCGTATAAACGGTATTATATCCTTGTTTGCCACATCGAAGCGACCACATAGCGCAAAGGGGATAAGATAGGTGATTTGTGAAAAATCAATTTCTGCCATTTGTAAAATATTTACTTTATTATTGTTGACTAACCTGTTAAAATCATAATCCATTCTTGTGCTCTGCACGCTGTGGAGTCCTGCGGTTACACCAATATGTAAAAATTTTGCCGTGCGATAATAGATTCCCACATCCAAACCTGCGCCGAGTTTTTCGCCCTTAGGATTGGCTTTCATCAAGTAATTACCACCGATCATACCAAAGAAACGAGTTTCGGAAAAATCGCTTTTCGATGAACTTAATAACATACCGTCTTGGCAATAGAGCGTGATATTAACTGTAAAAAGCGCAAATATATACAGAAAAATCTGCTGAACATTGTTCATAAGGTTGTAATGATGGTTGCGTAGTTTTTTCATCTGATACCGCTGTCGAATAATAG
>JAYRWZ010000301.1:0-1680 GCA_041917875.1 Chloroflexota bacterium
CCATGATCTGTTATGTCTTCATTATGATTTTACTTTGATGGAATTAAAGATTTGTTTGTTAATTGTTATGGGAATGACATCAAATACTATTGCTCAGAATATGAATCTTTCTCTCAGAACGATTGAGAACCATCGCAACCATATCAGAAAAAAGATGAACTTGTCGCCGTCTCAAAATCTGACTACAGTACTCATGAGGATATATACACGGCAAAAATGATCTCTATTCTTTCGCTCTTTCACTTCCATAGACCTAAGTATCTTTGATTGGTAATCATCAGTACTATTATTGTTCAACTCTGCGAAGTTTTCTGCAAAAAAGTGCAAAAAAACGGCATTTTGGACAAAAAAGTAGTATTTTGGTAGTAATGGATGTGGCTTTTTGTTTGTTATTTTCGCTGTTGAATCTATTCTGCAAAATTTATGAGGAAAACTTCAATGGTACAAGTCACAGTAAAGCTAACAATCAATGGGCGGCCGGCTCAAGCACAAGTCCGCTTCATCAATGCACAATCAGTCAACTTTATCGTCGAGACAGACGGAGATGGTAAGGCATATATCGCTCTTGATGTCGGTGAGTATCGGGTGATTGCCGCCGATGGATGCTGTTATGCTTCAAAACCGGAAACCGTTCATATTAGGAGTGACCAAGAGATTGCAATAAATATAACTACGACTGCAGTGAAAAGTACGAATGCGAACTTACGCTTTCACATAACCAGAGTTGAAGGTAATGTTATTATTCCTCAGCCGTATATTGACGTCATTCGCTATACAGATGGCACATACAGTAATCCGGTTGAAACACAAACAAGCGATAATGCTGGAAATGCCGATTTTATGCTGTCTCTTTCTTCAAGTCCTCAAACGTTTTATTGTATCGTTCAGACAAATCCCTCAACTTCCTATCAAGTAAACCTTATCTATGACCAAGTACTTACCATTAATCATGTAATTGTATGATGACTAAAAAGCAAGAAGATGAGATATTGACTTTGTATGAAGATTCCATTCTTAATGCTGCGTCAGTACATGAAGAGCTTGAATTTCGTCAAATTTTCGAAGATTTTTCTACAACATACGGCAAACAATGGCTTTTACATTACCGTATTATGTGTTGCCGTGCCGGACTATGTTCCGATAATAAACAGAAACTCTATGAAGAAGCAATATCACATTTACAACAATTAAAAAAAAGCACGGACACATTAAAAGCAACCGGAGCATTGTATTTTTATTATGCTCAGGATTTGTTGGATGAAAACCTTGAAGACTCTATACATTATGCGGAAAAATCATATTTTGCATTTGAAAAAATCCACCATGATATTGGAAAATGGCGGGCTTTTTATTCTAAAGCTACGGCATTGTATTATCTTCAAGACTATGAACAAGCTCTTCTTATGTGTTTGACAGCATTTGAAGCGATCGAAGAAACAGACTTGCAGTTATCAATTGAAATACTCATAAGAATAGCTCTTATTTATGATGTTACGAATAAAAAGACAGATGCATTGCTCACATATCAAAAAGCTGAACATATTTGCCTAAAGCTCATGGAGTACAATACATATCCGAAAAAAATTGAAAGCTGTGGGAGACCTGTTATATTCAGAAACAGTGAGCCGCGAGAAAAATTTACTCTTAATAGATTGATAATTCTCATCAAAGGAGGATTTC
>JAYRWZ010000302.1:0-3647 GCA_041917875.1 Chloroflexota bacterium
ATCCGATTTTTACATCAACTTTTTATGCACAACCGAGCAAGCTGAGAACAACCGTTGTAGCCGGTTTGTTTACACTTTTCATCGTAGTTGTGTTGCTGATAATCAACCTTATGTTGCCGTACCTTATCCACAGCGGTACGGAAGTGACAGTGCCCACTCTGATTGGAAAGGACATAAAAAAAGGATCAGCGATGTTAGCGGAGCTGGGTTTGCAAATTCAAGAAGTGAAAGAAGTTTATAGCGGGCAAGCACCTGCAGGAATTATACTTAACCAGAATCCGTTGCCGAATTCCGTAGTACGCGAAGGTCGTCGGCTATATATCACAGTATCAAAGGGCATCGAAGGCGATGCTATGCCCAATCTTGTGGGCAAAACATTAAGGGAAGCTAAAATATTACTTATGCAACAAGGCTTAGAGCTGGGTGTTTTGCAATATGAGTTTAGTGAACTGATACAACAAGACCGAATTATGGCACAAAGTGTACAATTTGGATCAAAAATATCATCAGGGGAACAAGTTTCATTAACTATAAGCAAAGGACAAGAAGCATATCCTGTCCCGTCCCTGATAGGCAAAACACTTGCGGAAGCCGAGCAGGCAATTATTGAGGCGGGATTTGTTCTCGGCGGTAAAGCACGCGAACACAATGAAACATATTTGAGCGGTATTGTCATTGCACAAGATCCAGCCGGTGGGACAATGTCACCCAAAGAAGTGCCCGTAAACCTTACTGTTTCCGAGTAAAGTTTTATGATGAATTTACCTTTGCACTTCAAGCGCCCAATACAATCTTTTCTTCATTATGTGCGTTTTGAAAAAGGGTTAAGTGAAAATACTATTATCTCATATTCACATGATTGTACGGTGTTTTTACAATCTTTGCACAACAAAAACATACAGTCACTTGACATACTAAAAAAATCCGATATTGAAAATTTTATTAAGGAGCTTACCGAATTAGGTTTACATTCTTCCAGCAGGGCGCGATACATTGCTTCTATCCGGCATTTTATGAAATATTGCGTGTCAAGCGGATTTGTTACACATGATTATACGGAAACTATTGATTTACCGAAAAACAAACGCGAATTACCGGAGACACTTTCTGTGGAAGAAACATTAGCAATTATTGAACAGCCCGATACGGAGACTCACGCCGGATTACGTGACCGAGCAATTTTGGAAACATTATACTCAAGCGGTTTACGTGTTTCCGAATGTTGTACTTTACGACAAAGAGATATTCTTGAAGATGTCGAAGTATTACGAATTTTGGGGAAAGGCGCAAAGGAAAGAATTGTACCCATCGGAAAAAATGCTTTGTCCTGGATAAAACGTTACACACGCGAGACAAGACCTGTTTTTAGTAAAAAAACTACAGCCGGTCAAGATTTTCTTTTTCTTAATCAACGCGGCTCCGCTTTATCTCGTATGGCAATTTGGAACATAGTATCGGAAAACACAAAAAAGGCACAAATTGAAAAACATGTGCATCCACATACTTTCCGGCATTCTTTCGCTACCCATTTATTGGAAGGCGGGGCGGATTTGCGAGCAGTGCAGGAAATGTTAGGACATGCAGACATATCAACTACACAAATATATACACATATTGATCGTGAATACATCAAAGAAGTGCATACCTCTTTTCATCCGAGAGCAAAATAGTGATTGACATGGAAAAATTCGTCGAACAGTTTCCACCTCTGGACTGTGGAGTCTATAATCTTAAAATGATTTGGAAAAATAATGTCCCTTTTGTCTATGATATATGGCGACAAAAATATATCAAACTCACGCCGGAAGAATGGGTTAGACAAAATTTTTTGCATTTTGCCATGAACAGAAAACATTATCCATTCTCTCGACTTCATGTCGAATATGATATTGTTGTCTATGGTCGTAAAAAACGAATTGATTGTCTTGTAACAAACGAAAATTTGATGCCCATTGCTATTATTGAATGTAAGGCACCAACTATAGAAATACAGCAAAAAGCAATGCAACAAATCGGAACATATAACATAATACTAAATGTGCCTACACTTATTCTAACAAATGGCAATACAATTTTATGCTCACGGAAAATGCACGATTCGCAAAAGTTTATATATGAATTACCGGATTATTCAACATTACTTACACTTTTATGATGATACATACTCTCACTTCCCCATTTGACATGCACATCCATTTTCGTCAGGATGAAATGCTGCGTGCAATTGCTCCTTTAAGCGCATACTCATTTTCGGGCGGCGTCATTATGCCTAACTGTGTACCTCCCATTGATTCAGCCGAGAGACTTGCACATTACACACAGCAAGTTAACAATGCTGTCGGCACTCATGATTTTACACCATTTATGACTTTATTTTTTCGTAATTATACGGAAAAAGAACTTGAATCGGTGAAAGATTCCATCATTGGTATTAAGTTATATCCCGCAGGTGCAACAACGAACAGTGATCAGGGAGTGAAAGAAATAAGCAAAGCAGAACATACCTTGGCACTCATGGAAGAAATGGGTATTCGGCTGTTGGTGCATGGCGAAACTCATGGCTTTGTGATGGACCGTGAAAAAGAATTTATTTCAATTTATGAATATTTAGCTAAAAAATTCCCGCGATTGCATATTGTTATGGAACATATCACGACAAAGGAAGCAGTTGATTTTCTCGATAAATATGATAACATAACAGCAACCGTCACTTTACAGCATTTGCTTATTACACTCGATGATGTCATTGGCGGTTTAATGAATCCGCATTTATTTTGTAAGCCAATTGCAAAACGATATGAAGATCGCGATGCACTTCTCGCAGCGGCATTGAATGCACATCCAAAACTCTGCTTTGGCAGCGATTCTGCTCCTCACCCGATTGACAAAAAAGAATCATGCGGATGTGCTGCCGGCGTTTTCACGGCACCAATTGCATTACAGGTTTTAACCCAATTATTCGAAAAGCATGATGCATTGCCAAATTTACAGAAATTTGTTTCAGATAATGCAGTGAATATCTACAATCTCACACCTTCATCGAAAAAAGTAGAGTTATGTAAAAAGCCATTTATCGTGCCGGAAAAGTACCACACAGTAGTGCCGATGTATGCCGGACAGACATTGGAATGGAGTATAGAATCTGTGCAATAATTTTCTTTTTAGGTACAGAAGCCGCAGGAATTAGTCAATTGTTATTTCTGCGGCAATTGCTTTAACAATATCAAGTGCATGCTCCCGATTTTCAACAGGAACAGACACAAATGCCTTTTTTCCTGCTTGTTTAAATTGTGCTCCGCTTATTGATGCTACAGCTGCTGCAAAATGGGGAAAAACCAATTCATAAAACTCTTTTGCTGATTCAGTGGGCAATTCAATGATTAATTCTTTCTTCTGAAAGCTTATGCGCTGGAAACCATATTCCATACCGACGATTCGTAACTCGATCACAAAAAGCAGATTTTCTGCTTCTTTGGGTAATCTGCCGTATCTGTCACGTATTTCGGAGGAAATATTATGTAATTCTGTATGACTCCTTACATTAAACAATCGTTTGTAAAATTCATAACGTTCCGTGCTGTCAGCGACATACGAATCAGGCAACAAACAATCCGAGGCAATGTCAATAGAAATTTCTTCATTCACAA
>JAYRWZ010000303.1:0-4475 GCA_041917875.1 Chloroflexota bacterium
ATCCATTAACAAAAGATATATTTATTGTCAGCAAACGTGAAGATAATGTGGGGGTATATCGTTTTCCCTATCCGCAAACTGTCAGCGAAGTAACAATATTGCAGAAAGTGGCGGTATTGCCATTAACGGGGATTGTCGGTGGAGATATTTCCCCGAATGGTATGGAAATTTTACTCAAATCGTATGCAAATATCTATTATTGGAACAGAAATTCCGGCGAAATGATCGCGCAAACATTGAGCCGTCCATTTACAATCCTTCCGTATGAACTTGAACCACAAGGCGAAGCCGTATGTTGGACTTCCACCGGAACCGGTTATATGCCCGTAAGTGAGGACTCCCCCCTTAAAATTCCGGCACATTTGTACTATTATCCGCGTCAATCCATGACAAATATACAAGCCAATGAGCTTGATAAAGAAAATATGGTACGCATATACCATCAAAGCAATACCACAGTATTATTCCACATTATGTGCAATGCCGGCGAATGGGTACATGTTGAAATGTATGATGTCATGGGTTCACTCGTGCAAACACTATTGCATGATACTATTGTTGCCGACAATGTTCAGTGCGCATGGGAACATACTCTTTGTGGCGCATATTGGTGCAAAGTGACTAAAAATAAATCAGTTAGTATTTATCCATTGTTTGTACATCCGTAATGAAATCTCCAATTATTATAAACGACACGATCACTCTTGAAGCCGACAGCATAAGTATTCATGCAGTAAGGGCATCGGGTCCGGGTGGACAGAATGTAAATAAAACATCCACAAAAATTCAATTAGTATTTGATTTTATGCACTGTGAAGCATTGCCGGACTATGCCAAAACAGCTTTATCACAAAAAAAATCTCTACGGTTTGACAGTGAAGGAAATTTACTTATCAGTGTACAGGAAACGCGCAGCCAAAAAACGAATATTGATATCGCCTGTAAAAAATTGCGTGATATTATTCTTCGTTCTTTGGAAATTCCAAAAAAACGCAAGAAAACCGCTCCTTCATTTTCTGATAGAGAAGAGCGTTTGTCCTCAAAAAAGAAGCAATCGGAAAAGAAACAATACCGTACAAAAAAAATCACTATTACCGAAGAGTAGTGATGTTCGCTGCCGCACTAATCTTTTTTGTGACATGAGCCGCCATCAGCCAACATGACTAAATCACCCGATCGAGTTGCCTTCCCGACGAGGGTGTCTTCGGGCAAATACTCAACATCTTGCGTCAGATTGTAAAGCCCCAAGCGTTCACTTTGCCAATTGATGCCGAGTTGATCCGCCATTGCAAAAATGATATGCTGTATCGGTAAGTTGTCTTCGCAGTCCATGCGCACTATCTGCCCGGAAAACCCGCGGCATACAAATAACTCCATTGATATATCCGTATTGTTTGAAAACGATTACGAGTGCAAAACTACGGATTATATGCTTAGGAACGCTTATACTCCCATCATCGGAACTTTGCTTTATTTGTTCCTTACACTATTCATAAACGAAGAAAATATGGTATATTGGCAGCACTTTATTATTAACTATACCCGAAATTATGCAGTTTCGGGGTTTTCAGTGTTTCACATGCTTACTCATCATGAAAATCAACCCTAAAAATCTCTGCATTCACTGTAATCATGGTATAAGTTTGAATGTGTTACGACATACTACATTTTACCGATAACGATTCATGGATAAGAAATCTACAATATATATAGCAGGACATCGGGGTTTAGTCGGTTCTGCAATTTATAGTCAGTTACAACGCTCGGGCTATGAACATCTTGTTACTCGCACAAGCAGCGAACTTGATTTGCGTCATCAACAAGCGACCAATGCTTTTTTTGAACAAGAACGCCCTGAATATGTGTTTTTGTGTGCTGCAAAAGTTGGTGGTATTGTGGCAAACTCAACCTATCGTGCCGATTTTATCTATGACAATATTATGATTGCCTCCAATGTAATACATGCGGCTTGGAAATATGGAGTAAAAAAATTATTAAATCTTGGTTCTTCGTGTATTTATCCCAAATTTGCTCCACAACCGTTACGGGAAGAATATTTACTCACCGGAGAATTAGAACCGACAAATGAACCGTATGCTATTGCTAAAATTGCCGCTATTAAATTATGTTCAAACTATTATCAACAATATGCCGCCGATTTTATGTCATTGATGCCTTCGAATTTATATGGTCACAATGATAATTTTAATTTGGAAACATCACATGTTGTTCCGGCTCTTATTCGTAAAGTTATACTTGCAAAGTACTTACAGAAAAACGACATAAAAACATTGCGGCGCGATATTGCGCTTTATTCCTTAGGGTTCGGGATACAAACCGATACAATATCGGATCGTGGCATACGAGATGCTCTTGCAGAAGTCGGCATACGGGAAAATGAGGTTACACTATGGGGCAGTGGCACACCCCGCAGAGAATTGTTGCATGCCGATGATATGGCGCGAGCTGCTGTGTATTTTATGGAGAAATATTCCGCAGCAGAAACCGGCGAATTTATTAATTGCGGATCGGGCATAGATTACACCATTCGTGAACTTGCCGAGATGATACGAGAAGCCGTACATTGGCAAGGGGAATTTGTGTTCGATACAAGCAAACCTGATGGTACGCCGCGTAAATTGCTTGACATCAGCCATGCTCGTCGCTTGGGATGGCAACCCTCCATTTCATTGCAAAAAGGCATTGCGGACATTGTGCAACAATACATTCACTCCTTAGAAAATTATCACCTCAATAATGTATAGACAAAAAGGTGCGGACTTTTTCAGTATCTTTGCTTTTTCCTTATCCCAAATCAATATATGAGTACGTATGAAGTCTGATTCATATTATATGCAAAAAGCACTGCTCTTGGCTTTAAAAGGAAGCGGAAGTGTGTCGCCCAATCCTCGTGTGGGATGTGTTATCGTCAAGAACGACACTGTTATCGGCGAAGGTTGGCATGAACGATATGGCGAGGGACATGCCGAAGTGCAGGCGATAGCTCATGCAATAACCGATGTTGCCGGATCCACGGTTTTTGTCAATTTAGAGCCATGCAACCACGATGGTAAAACGCCTCCATGCGCTGCTTTGCTTATTGAAAAAAGGGTACACCGCGTGGTCATTGGCACTGCCGATCCCAATCCATTGGTGGCGGGTCAAGGCATAGCTGCATTGCGCGAGGCGGGCATTGAAGTAACGGTAGGCATTTTGGAAGAAGAATGTCGGTGGGTTAATCGTATGTTCATGCACCATATCACAACGGGTATGCCATATGTTGTCGGCAAAATAGCGCAATCGCTCGATGGATGTATAGCAACCAAAAATGGTACCTCCCGATGGATAAGCGGAGAAGAAAGCCGCCGCCGTGTTCACATGTTGCGCGCAGAACTCGATGCCGTTCTTGTAGGAAAAAATACTGCACAAAAAGATGACCCCGAATTAACGGTACGCGATGTGAGCGGGATGCACCCATGGCGAGTAGTCCTTGATTCAAAACTCTCCTTGCCCTTTCACATAAAACTGTTCTCCGACAGAATGCGCCATAAAACGATTGTTATTTGCACCAATAATTATGCGAAAAATAAAAAAGCGGATAATTTACGAAAAGCGGGTGTCCATGTGGTGGGAGTGGCCGAAAATAGCGAACACCGACCCGATATGGTTGCTGCATTAAAAGCTTTAAGCACGAATTTCGGCATTTCGTCGGTAATGGTCGAAGGTGGAGGCATTTTATTATCATCATTTGCCCATGCGGGTCTCTTACAAGAAGTGCACTTTTTTATTGCCCCTTTAATTATAGGCGGTGGCATTCATCCATTTTCTAATTTAAACGTTTCCGATTTACAAAACGCTCAAAAATTTACCACAAAAGCCGTCGCAAAAAGCGGCAATGATACACATGTGATTGTGGTAAAAAATCAAGAAAATACACCATGATTACTGAGATTACAGTGATTTTCACGATGCGTAAGCATGTGAAATACACAAGACATCATAACCATCTTTATTGTTAGTCCATCTCATGTATTCCTCCCATATTGATTCACCCTTGGGGAAAATAATACTTTGCGCCGATGAGAACTCCCTTATTCAATGCTATTGGGACGATGGAAATTCTCCTGTGTATTCTTGTCCGTCATCGCTGACAGAGTATGGAGGATTTTTGTTACGACAATATTTTTCCGGCAAACCATGTACGGAGCGGCTTCCTCTTAATCCCCAAGGAACAGACTTTCAGCAAAGTGTCTGGAAATATCTTCATAGAATCCCCTATGGTACAACGATGTCCTATCGTCAGTTGTCGGAAGCCATGAATAATAAAGAAGCCATCCGTGCGATTGCACATGCCAATGGTTGTAATCCTTTAGCATTATTTATTCCCTGCCATCGTATTATCGGCAGTGACGGCTCTTTGACGGGCTATGCCTGGGGTTTGCATCGTAAAGAATGGCTATTGCGGCACGAATATG
>JAYRWZ010000304.1:0-4990 GCA_041917875.1 Chloroflexota bacterium
CGTCAAGTGGATTGTCGAATCGCATCATGGAACTATTGACGTAGAAAGTCAGCTTGGCAAAGGAACAATGTTTACGATTAAATTCCCCTTGGCTGACATTATCTCACAATCTTAAAAATCATAGGTGTATTGTCCACGAAAAACAAGTATTTTTGTAAGCTAAATTTCAACTTATGTCACATATAGATATGTTCAAACAATTTACAGACAAGCTCGATTATCCGGCGATAGAAAAGGAAATCCTCGAATTTTGGCAGGATAATGATATCTTTCACAAATCATTGGAATTACGGCAGAACTCTCCGTGGTTTTCTTTTTATGACGGGCCACCAACAGTGAATGGAAAACCTGGTGTGCATCATCTTATCGCACGTGCTTTGAAAGACATGATCTGTCGTTACAAAACGATGACAGGGCACTATGTTCGCCGTCAAGCCGGTTGGGATACTCATGGATTACCGGTCGAAATAGAAGTCGAAAAGAGACTTGGTTTAAAACAAAAATCAGATATAGAAACTATTGGGATTGACACATTTAACACTGCCTGTAAAGACTTCGTTTACTCCAATATTGAAGCATCTGCCGGCTGGCGTACCTTCACCGATAGAATGGGCTATTGGGTTGATCTTGATGATGCATACATTACATGTACCAATGAATATGTGGAATCAGTTTGGTGGGCTTTGTCACAATTTTTTGCAAAAGGACTTATTTATAAAGGATACAAAGTAATTCCCCAAAGTCCCACTATCGGAACGCCACTTTCAACGCATGAATTATCGCTCAATTACAAAGAAGTAAAAGATGCAAATACATATTTACAGTTGAAAATAATCTCTTCAACCATTCGCGATTTGCAGGATGCTTCTATCTTAGTTTGGACAACAACACCGTGGACACTATTTGCTAATGTTGCGCTTGCTGTCGGAGCAGATATTACATATCTCCTAGTTGAAAACACACGACAAATTCATAATGAAAAAGTGATGACGCGTGTTGTATTGGCTGAATCGCGTTTAGCAGTTTTGGAAGGTGATTACACTGTTATTATGTCTTTCACCGGTAAAGAATTAATTGGTACACAATACGAAAAAATATGGGATTATTGTCCAATTGATAAGAATATATACCCAAATGCACTTACTGTACTTGCCGGTGATTTTGTCACCACAGAAGACGGAACAGGTGTGGTACATATAGCTCCTGCTTTCGGAGTTGATGACTTTGAAATGTCTAAACAGTATAAATTGCCAATGTTACAACCGGTAACACCTAATGGACATTTTACAGATGAAGTTGGCGAGTTTGCGGGCAGGGCAATTAAAAATTTTCGTTATGCTGACCGTGAAGAACAAGGTGCTGACAGAGATTTAGTCCGAGCATTAAAGGAAAAAGGTAAAATCTATAAAAATGCTTTTGATTATTTGCACAAATACCCGCATTGCTGGCGAACTGATAATCCTGTGATGTATTATGCACGTGATTCTTGGTTTATTAAATCTCCCGAGTATCGAGACGATATGGTTGCACTCAATAAAACTATTACTTGGCAACCGCCGGAGATTGGCTCTGGCAGATTTGGTAATTGGTTGGATGAAGTCAAAGATTGGTCTCTTTCACGCGACAGATATTGGGGAACACCACTTCCGATTTGGGTAAGTGAAGATGGTAAAGATATGTTCGCTATTGGTTCTATTGCTGAACTTCTTGAAGGTGAATATGAAATACGGGAAGGAATTTTCGTTCCTGTAAGTGAGTCGGGGATTGAAGTTGATTTGCATCGTCCTTTTGTTGACAGGGTTGTTTTCAGAAAAAATGGGACAATTTATCGTCGTGTTCATGAGGTTATTGATGTGTGGTTCGATTCCGGTTGCGTACCATTTGCCCAGATGCACTACCCGTTTGAAAATAAGGAAATGTTTGAGAAAAGTTTTCCTGCTGATTTTATCGCAGAGGGTATTGATCAAACGCGAGGATGGTTTTATACACTTCATAATATTGCAACAGCAGTATTTGGAAAACCCGCTTATAAAGGAATTATAGTTAACGAATTAGTCCTTGATAAAAAAGGACAAAAAATGTCAAAATCAAAAGGAAATGCGGTAAATCCATTTGAGTTAATGGATGAATTTGGCGCTGATGCAGCTCGTTGGTATTTCATGACGAATAATCCTCCATGGAGACCAACGCTTTTTAATATTGATGATTTAAAAACAACTGTTATCGCAGACTTTTTCCGTACATTAACACAATCGTATAATTTCTTTGCTCTTTATGCAAACATTGACGAATTTACTGGCATTGAGGATAGAATTCCTGTTCAAGAAAGACCGGAGATTGATAGATGGATATTGTCCAAATTACATACCGTTATTGCTGAATATCGTTCGTGGATGGAGCAATTCGATGTATTCAAAGCAACGCGATTATTGCAGGATTTTGTTCGCGATGAAGTGTCAAATTGGTTTGTTCGCCGCAATAGACGACGTTTTTGGAAAGGCGAACGCGATAATGATAAATTAGCCGCCTATCAGACTTTGCATACCGTATTGCTTGAAGTATGTTATCTTACTGCTCCGACAATTCCATTTCTTTCTGAGGAACTATATCGAAATTTACGAACAGAAACAATGCCCGAATCAGTGCATTTATGTGATATGCCTGTGTCTGACAGTACCTTGATAGATAAGGATTTAGAGAGAAGAATGGCTCATGCGCAAACAATAGTTTTTCTTGCACGATCTTTGCGTGAAAAAGCCAAAATAAAAACACGTCAACCGCTTCGCAGAATTCTAATTCCTGTGCTTAATCCTCAACAAAGACGCGATATACAGTTAGTTGCAGATATCATTCTTGAAGAATTAAACATCAAATCCGTTGAATATATCTCCGATGACAGCGGCATAGTGAAAAGAAGTGTCAAACCGAATTTCAAAACTTTAGGCAAAAAATTCGGTAAAGAAACACAGGTTATTGCAAATGAAATAAAAACTATTCATTCTGCTGCTATGAAAGCTCTGCTGCAAGGAGAAAATATCACATTTAGTATAAACGGGCTGGAATATGAGATTTCTCCGGAAGATGTTGATATTATCAGCGAAGATATAGAAGGGTGGTTAGTAGCTTCTCAAGGTGTTGTTACTGTTGCCTTAGATACAGAAATTGATGCAGTATTATTGGCAGAAGGTTTTGCGCGTGAATTTGTCAGTAAAGTTCAAAATGCACGCAAGCAAGCCGGATTCAATGTGACTGACCGCATTGTACTATCTGTGGTTTGTGATGATGATATGTGGCAAAATTTATCAACATCAGTAGATTATATCACAACCGAAACACTCGCATTCAGTTTGAATCGTGATGTGTCTTCATCAGATAAATCGATGAGTTTCGAAATTGACGACAAAAATATTTCAATATCCTTATTATTATATAATGCAAACGGAGTTAATACAATGAGTAGTGGCATCGTTACCTCAGAAGAAGTAACAACAGAAAAAACACCACGAACTTTCATCACAGTTCGATATAGCGATGAAGAATTAGAACAATTCAGAGCTGTTATTTTGAGAGAAAGAAATAACTCTCTTGATGAATTGCGTATGTTAAAAGATCGTTTAGATGACCTTACAAGTTCCAATAGAGCTGAGGACAGTATGGTCTATTCAATGCACATGGGCGAACAAGGATCAGAGCAAATAGAAAAAGAAAAAACCTATCAACAGATAAACAGGGTAAATGAGTATTTGATTAAGTTAGAAGATGCCATTGAACGCATTAATAACAAAACCTACGGTGTTTGTAAGGAATGTGGTATTCTTATTGCAAAAGAACGTTTATTGGCAGTGCCCATTACAACGCAATCTGCTTCCTATAAAATCCATAAACGTTGTCCGGAGGATGGCATTGACCGCATTATCGGACGTTGAAAAAATACATGTGCAACCGAGTGAAAAATCACGTAATATGATGTGGTTTTTTTTAGCTGCCGCTTTATTGATTTTTGTAGATCAATTAACAAAGATTTTTGTAAAGGGTTTTACGCTTTTCGGCTATCATCACGAAGGTATGTATCTCGGTGAAAGCCATCCGCTCATAGGGGATATTGTGCGCTTAACTTTTGTCGAAAATCCGGGAATGGCTTTTGGTATTCAATTTGGTTTTGCCAAAATATTTCTTACGCTTTTTTCACTTATTGCGGGATCAGCGTTACTTTGGTATTTATCGAAAATTGGACGTTTTTCTTTGCTTATTCAGATTGGTATTACATTGCTGATTGCGGGTGCATTAGGGAATTTTATTGATAGATGTTTCTATGGTGTTTTTTATGGCGAACAAGCATTGTTTTATGGTTATGTCGTAGATTTTATACAAGTAGATATTCCTGATATTGATTGGTTCGGAGCTACTTATACTCATTGGCCTGTTTTTAATATTGCAGATTCTTGTGTCAGTGTGGGGATGGTACTTCTTCTCATTCGTAATAAATATTTACCAACGCTTGTTGATATAAAATATGCGGAAAATCCCTGCAATATTTCATCTGATATTGTGACTGAATCACAGAATACTCAGTCAACCGAGTTGAACATGTTAGCCCAAGATGAGCCAAATAAGTAACAACAAATAATTCTCACAAAAAAAGCGCATTTTTGCGCTTTTTTTATGTATTGGAAGATATGGAAAAAAATAATTACCCTCGACATATAGAGCATATTCTTGAATTTGATATTGCGCCCGGTCAAGGTGTGGAAAGATTAGATGTGTATTTAACCCGAGTCATTCCTCATGCTTCAAGAAACAAAGTGCAAGAGGCAATCGCGGAAGGAGCTGTGATTGTAAATGGTGAAAAAGTTAAAAATTCGCGAAAAATCCTTCCCGGTGACCATGTTGTGTGTACGATATTGAAACCCCCGCCAATGGAATTAGTACCCGAAGATATTCCGCTCAATATTATTTTTGAAGATGACCGAGTTATTGTTATACATAAACC
>JAYRWZ010000305.1:0-2648 GCA_041917875.1 Chloroflexota bacterium
ATAAACGTCACTGTCAGATGGTTTTCCCGTCCCCTCACCCGCTAAGCGAAAGCTTAATTCACGTAAGCGTCCAAGTTCAAGAATACAATATGGCAATTCATCATAATGTGCATAATAGACTGTAAATTCACCATGGATCAACAATATATTTTTATCTAACTGATCAATATTAGCTTGTAACAGATGCTTAGATACCGGTTCTGCAATACTTTCACCCACAGTTAAATGAAAATCACTATTAGTAAGTACTTCATCAGATTTATGTTTTAATAAATAAACTCGTTTTCTAATAAACTCCAATGTCTCATCTAAGGATTTCCCCAATATATTTCTTTCAATAATTGGTTTACCGAAAGAAATTTTTAATGAACCATTTTTCTTTCTTAGAAATTCATTGATGAGCAATAATAATTTCATCTTTCGATTTATAAGTCCCACAACATGAAAAAATACTGAATTAGATCCATGTATGAAAGCCGGAATAATTGTAGCTCGTGTTTTTAATGCAATTGATAGAAAGGTTGAATGCCACTCTTTATCTTGTACAATTTTATGTTTAACAGAATATAGTGAAACTTCACCAGCAGGAAAAACAACAATCATACCGCCGGAGCGAAGCCAATCAATGCTACTTTTTAATGCCATTGAATTTATAGTTCTGCTATATTCCGTTTCATTCGTTTCAACAAAAATCATACTTTCGGAAAACTCCGGTACACAATTTAACAAATTAGTTGCAACAATTTTAACATCACCTCGAATGGCAGACAATGTTTTCATTATAGCTATACCTTCGATACAACCGTAAGGATGATTAGCAACAATCATACAAGCCCCATTTTTGGGTATCTTCAGCATTTCCCTGCGATTAGTTTGCACTTCAATATTCATAACATCAATGATACCATCATAGATGTTTGCATTTTGCGATATTGAGGCATGATAAATCTTACGGAGAGCAAATATACCCAGAAAATATTCTATGGGAATGCGTAAAAATCCCGGTATGTTCAATAAAAAAATTTCAGATTTGCGCATGGTTTTCTCAAAAATTTACTACAAAATTCACACATGGGTATTACAAAGATGTTTCCTCTATATTACATTTTGGCAACACATTTCTAATCACGTTATTGTCAGTTTCTCACAATTCAGTATTTTCGCATTCAACAATCTGTAATTGTCATGAAATTAGCACTCTCACATAGCACAACACATTCAATGCACATGGCAATGTGTATAATGTATGACTATGTGTAGAGTCGGTTTAAACATATATAATTCATATATTTATCGAGCCGTTCTCTCATCAGAACGGCTTTTTTTTTGTGGAGGTACTATGATAGTAACGGTCAAAAGACAAACTGAACCTTTTCATTTCATTGCATCGAATGAAGAAGGGCAATCCCTTACAATGGATGGTGTTCAAGAGAATGCTAAAGGGCTGCGACCAATGCAATTGCTACTTGCAGCTTTAGGTGGTTGCAGTGGAATAGATGTTGTCTCAATTCTTGAAAAACAACATTACAAACCAACGGATATAACCATTACAGTGAACGGAACGCGTGAGCAAGATGTCATCCCCTCTCTCTTCAAAGAAATCTTTGTAACATTTTCCGTTGAAGGTGACATTCCCCATGATAAAGTGCTCCGTGCTGTACAATTATCGTTGGAAAAGTATTGTTCTGTTGCCAAAACATTGGAACCAACGGCTGTTATTTGGTCAGAAATTATATTAAATGGTGTTAATATTACCGATGGAGAAGAAAACGATGCAGTACAAAGCTGAAACTATCGCGATACGAACACAAACAGCAACAACATCGCAGAATGAACATTCGACACCTTTATTTCTTACATCAAGTTTTATTTTTGATGATGCAGAAATGATGCGAGCAATGTTCGCCGATGAAATTGGCGGTAACATCTATAGTCGTTTTTCTAATCCGAACTGTCAGGAATTAATTGATAAATTAACATTGCTGGAAGGCACAGAAGACGGTATAACAACAGCAACAGGCATGGCAGCTGTCTTTGCCACATTTATGGGATTGCTACAATCAGGTGATCATATTTTATCGTCCGCATCAGTCTTTGGTTCTACGCATACGCTCTTCACCAAAGTGTTTCCAAAATGGAATATTTCCCATACATATTTCTCATCTCATTCGATCGAAAATTTGGAGCAATTTATAGAGCCAAACACTAAGATGTTCTATTGCGAAACTCCTTCAAATCCGGGGTTGGAGATTCTCGATATCGAAGCACTTTCTCAATTTTGTCGTCAACGTTCCATATTATTAGTGGTTGACAATTGCTTCGCAACTCCATATTTACAAAACCCAACAACATTTGGAGCTGATATTATCATTCACTCGGCTACAAAATACCTTGACGGTCAAGGTCGAGTTTTGGGCGGTGCTGTCTTGGGAACAAAAGAAATAATCGAGAAAATTCGTTTTTTTGCTCGTCACTCAGGACCTTCCATGTCACCGTTTAATGCATGGATTCTTTCCAAAAGTCTGGAAACATTAGCAATTCGAATGGAAAGACATTGCAGCAATGCTGAAAAAGTTGTGGAATATCTTGAAAAGCACCCAAGTATTTAGAAAGTAATTTATCCTTTTTCATTATCACATCCGCAATAT